>DASQOS010000194.1:0-10631 GCA_035644375.1 Rhizobacter sp. | reverse complement strand
TACTGGGGCTACAACACCCTTGGTTTCTTCTGTCCTGACCCGCTGCTGGCGCAAGGCCAGGACGGCCACTCGGCGCGCAACGAGTTTCGCCAGATGGTGAAGCGCCTGCACCAGGCGGGGCTGGAGGTGATTCTCGACGTGGTGTTCAACCACAGCGCCGAAACCGACGAATTCGGGCCGACGATTCATTTCCGCGGGCTCGACAACCGCAGCTACTACCGCTTGCCGCTGCACGATCCTGAGCTCTACGAAAACGACACCGGCTGTGGCAACACGCTGGACCTGCGCCACCCCCGTGTGCTGCAGCTGGTGCTGGACAGCCTGCGCTACTGGGTGGGCGAGATGCACGTCGACGGTTTCCGCTTCGACCTGGCCCCGGTGCTCGGCCGCGGCAACCATGGCTTCGACCGCAACGCGCCTTTTTTTCATGCCGTGGCGCAAGACCCGGTGCTGTCGCGCGTGAAGATGATTGCCGAGCCCTGGGACATCGGCCCCGGCGGCTATCAGGTGGGGCATTTCCCGGCCGGCTGGCTGGAATGGAACGACCGCTTTCGCGACACCGTCCGCAGCTTCTGGCTCAAGGGATCGACGCATTGCGGCGAGTTCGTGAACCGGCTCTGCGCTTCGTCCGATGTGTTCAACCAGCGTGCCCGCACCCCGGGCGAAACGGTGAACTTCATCGTCGCCCACGATGGTTTCACGTTGGCCGATCTGGTCAGCTTCAGCCACAAGCACAACTTCGGCAACGGCGAAGACAACTGCGACGGCCACGGCGACAACCACAGCTGGAACTGCGGTGCCGAGGGGCCGAGCGAAGACGCCGAGGTGCTGGCACTGCGTGCCCGCTTGCAACGCTGCCTGCTGACGAGCCTGTTGCTGGCGCAGGGCACGCCGATGCTGTGCGCCGGCGACGAGCTCGGCCACAGCCAAGCCGGCAACAACAACGCCTATTGCCAGGACAACGCGACCAGCTGGATCGACTGGTCGCGCGCCGACACCACGCTGACCGCGTTCACCGCCCATCTGCTGGCGCTGCGGCGGCAGCTGCTGCCGCTGGCCAACCGCTGGTACACCGGCACATTCGGCGTGCAAGGCCGGCAAGACATTTCGTGGCTGCGCGCAGACGGTCGTGCGATGCATGGCGACGACTGGCACAACCCTCGGCATCGCGTCATCGGTGCGCTGATCGGTTCGCCCGGCAAGGCGGCTGCGCCACTGTTGTTGCTGGTCAACGGCAGTGCACACGACGTGGCATTCACGCTGCCCGCAGGCCCACGCTGGACCGCGCTGCTCGACAGCGCCCAGCCCACCGGCCGGCCCGCCTGGGCCATCGACGCCGCAGCCGCCTCCTGTCCGCTGAGCCAGCGCAGCGTCGTGCTGCTGAGCAGCGCGCCGCCCTGAAGCCACCCGACAGAACCCATGCGTTTTCCCCGATCCAGCGGCGTGCTGCTGCACCCGACCTCGCTGCCCGGCGCGCACGGCAGCGGCGACCTCGGCGCCGATGCCTTTCACTTCGTCGACTGGCTGGTCAGCGCCGGGCAACGGCTGTGGCAAATCCTGCCGCTGGGGGGCATCGGGCCGGGCAATTCGCCTTACATGAGCAGTTCGGCGTTTGCCGGCAACGTGCTGATGATCGATCTCGCCGAACTGCACGGATATGGCTGGCTCGATGCCGACGACCTGCTGCCATCCCCTGGCTTTGGCGACAGGCGCCTGGCATTCGACACCGTCGTGCCTTACCGCATGGCGCGGCTGGAGCGCGCGGCACAACGCTTTGCCAAATCCGCGTCGGCGGCCGAGCGCGCCGACTTCCAGGTCTTTTGCGAACAGCATGCCGACTGGCTGGACGACTACGCCCTCTTCATGGCGCTGGCCGATCACCATGGCTGGCAGGCCTGGCACGATTGGGAACCCAAACTCGCCAAGCGCGAACCTGCGGCCTTGAAGGCTGCAGCGAAGCGGCATGCGCCCCGCATCGACTTCTGGAAGTTCTGCCAGTGGTGTTTTTTCAGGCAGTGGCTGCGGCTGAAAGCCTATGCCAACGACCGCCATGTGCAGATCATCGGCGACGTGCCGATCTTCATCGCCTTGCAGAGCGCCGAAGTGTGGGCGCGGCAAGAGCTGTTCGAGCTGGATGCGCAAGGCCGGCCCAGCGTGGTGGCCGGCGTGCCGCCCGATTACTTCAGCGAGACCGGCCAGCACTGGGGCAATCCGCTGTACCGCTGGCAGACCCACGCGAGCGAAGGCTACGCGTGGTGGGTCCAACGCATACGCCGCACCTTCCAACTGGTCGATATCGTGCGCATCGATCACTTCCGCGGCTTTGCGAACTACTGGGAAATTCCGGCCAGCGAGCCGACCGCGATCCACGGACGCTGGATGCCAGGACCGGGCAAGGCGCTGTTCAATGCGATCGCCAAGGCCTTGGGGCCGCTGCCGGTGATTGCCGAAGACCTGGGCGAGATCACACCCGATGTCGAGGTGCTGCGCAAGGCGCTGGGTTTCCCGGGCATGCGTGTCCTGCAGTTCGCCTTTGGCGACAACAGCCGCAACCCGTTCCTGCCGCACCGCTACGAACCGAACACGGTCGTCTACACCGGCACCCACGACAACGACACCAGCCTCGGCTGGTGGGCCTCGGCCTCGGCAAAAGAACGTGCGTTTGCGACCGACTATCTGCAGACCGACGGACGCGAGATCCATTGGGACCTGATGCGCGCGGCTCTGGCCAGCGTGGCCGACACGGCGGTGCACACCATGCAGGACGTGCTCGGTCTGCCCGCCAGCGATCGCATGAACTTTCCCGGCAAGAGCGAAGGCAACTGGGAATGGCGTTTCAGCTGGCACCAGGTTCATGCGCACCATGCGCAGCGCTTGGCGCACTTGAGCGGCCTGTACGGCCGAGACGGAAAACCGGCGCCCTGACCGCGGCCCACCGAGGCCCAAGAGTGCGCCCATGCTGGGCGCACCAAGAACAAAAAGGGTGCCCGCAGGCACCCTTTTCTTTCACGCAGCGCTGAGGCTCAGCGAACCACGGCGATCTGCTCGCGCTTGTCAGCCTTGTAGGTGTACAGCGTCAGGGCACCGTTCTTCACGTCGCCCTTTTCGTCGAACGAGATGACGCCCGTCACGCCCTTGTAGCCATCGGTCTTGGCCAGCTCCGGCAGGTACTTGGCAGGATCGGCCGAGCCGGCCTTGACCATCGCAGCCACCATCACGTTGACCGCGTCGTACACGTACGGCGCGTAGATCTGCACGTCGGTGTTGAACTTGGCCTTGAACTTGGTCTTGAACTCTTCCATCGCGACCTTTTGCTCGCCCTCGACCCCACCGGCTTCAGCGCACACCACCTGGCCATCGGCCATCGCGCCGCCCGACAGCTTGGGCAATTCAGCGGTGCAGATGCCATCGCCACCCATGAACTTGGCCTTGATGCCGAGTTGCTTCATCTGGCGGATCATCGGGCCGGCCACGGCGTCCATGCCGCCATAGAAGACGACATCCGGCTTGGCCGCCTTGACGGCAGTCAGGATGGAGGTGAAGTCCGTGGCCTTGTCGGTGGTGAACTGGCGTGCGGCGACCTTGCCGCCGGAGGCCGTGACACCCTTCTCGAACTCTTCCGCGACGCCCTGGCCGTAAGCCGTGCGGTCGTCGATGACCGCAATCGACTTGCCCTTCAGTTCGGCAATCGAGTACTTGCCCAGCGTGCCGCCCAGGTGCACGTCGTCAGCCACCACGCGGAAGGCGGTCTTGAAACCCTGGCGGGTGTACTTCGGGTTGGTGGCCGAAGGCGAGATCTGCGGAATGCCGGCGTCGCTGTACAGCTTGGAAGCCGGGATCGTGGTGCCCGAGTTCAAGTGGCCGATCACGCCGTTGACCTTGGAGTCGACCAGCTTTTGCGCCACGGCCGTGCCCTGCTTTGGATCGCCAGCATCGTCTTCGGCCAGCAGTTCAAAGGTCACCTTCTTGCCGCCGATCATCACGCCCTTGGCGTTGAGTTCGTCGATCGCCATCTTGGCGCCCATTTCATTGTCCTTGCCCAGGTGGGCGATGCCACCGCTGGTCGGTCCCACGTGGCCGATCTTGACGACCGTGCCCGCGTCGGCGGCCGGAGACGCCGCAGAGGCAGGCGCCGCGGCCGTGGTGGTGTCTTCCTTCTTGCCGCATGCAGACAAGGCGAGTGCGACCGAGGTCGTGGCGCACAACGCGTAGAGAGATCTCTTCATGGTTGATTTCCTTAGGGGTTAGGACGATAACTTAGCAAAGCCTGTGCCGATGTTGCACAGTCGGGCACCCGACATGATCGTGAATGCGGATACAGAAATCAATAAGAGCTTGCAGATTTTGTGCACCACGGCGGCCAGCCCTCAGCGTCCCGGGTGGCGCGCCAGTTCCGCCGCAACCGCCCGGGCCACCATTTCACGCAGGGTCAGAGCCAGTTCGTTGCGCGTCTCTCGCACCAGCATGTCGGCAATGCGTGACAACGAGGGAGCCAGAGTTTCGCGCAGGCGGTGCTCAAACATCAGATCGACCTGTTTTTCGAGATCGCTCAGCACACGCTCGACCATCATTTGCTCATTCACCTGCGCAGGCGACATGAACACGGTTTCAGGGCCGCCGGCCCCCTGCGGTCCACTTTCGTATCCGGGTGGCTGCAGGGCCGGCTCGTACTCGCCGTGCGGCTGGTCAAGCGCCATGTTCTCCGGCATGTCCACCACTTCCGTCAGGATCGGCAGGTCTTGGGGCGGCTGGTTGCGCGGCGCGTTCGTCATCATTCACCCATCTCGGCCACATCGTGGCGCGCGATCTGGTAGCCGCGATCGGCATAGTGCTTCCAGCGGCTGCGTCCCGCCTGGCGATCGGGGCCCTGGGCCGACACCAGTTCGATGACGCGGGCAAAGCTTTCGAAACCGCTGACGAGTTCGTCGCCAAGATTCAGCAGCACCTCGTGGTGCGGCGCATCCCGCAGGTCCTCGCTCAGCCACACCGGCGTCGCCTGCAAGCGCGGCGCCACCGTGTGGCCCGCCCTGGCGTGGACGTGCGGCACGAAGTCGAGCGGCTCGAAGGTCCAGAGCTGTCGATCCAGCTGCGTCAGCACCGGCGTGGGCGCCGCCACCACCACCCGCGCCCCGCGCCGCACGGCCTTGCGCAGCAAGCGGCAGGCATAGCCCATGCGATCGGGCACATTGAAGTGGAAGCTGACCTCGGTCATCTCGAAAGCTGCCACCAGGACGTCAAGCGGCGGGCGTCGGCACGAAAGACAGAACGAAGTGCGTCAACAGCGGCACCGGGCGTCCGGTCGACCCTTTGGCAGCGCCCGATTTCCAGGCCGTGCCCGCGACATCCAGATGCGCCCATCGGTATTTGCCGGTGAAGCGGCTCAAGAACATCGCCGCAGTGATGGCCCCGCCGACACGCGGGCCGATATTCGCCACATCGGCGAAATTGCTCTTCAAGCCCTCGGCGTATTCCTCGTCCAGGGGCATGCGCCAGCAAGGGTCGAGCGCGGCCCGGCTCGCAGACAGCAAGTCGGCCGCCAGCGCGTCATCGGCCGTGAACAGCCCCGAGTGGTGATGGCCGAGCGCCACCACACACGCGCCGGTCAGCGTTGCCACATCGACGACCACGGCGGGCTTGAAGCGTTCGGCATAGGTCAACGCGTCGCACAGGATCAACCGGCCCTCGGCGTCGGTGTTGAGGACCTCGATGGTCTGGCCCGACAGGCTGGTCACCACATCGCCCGGTTTGACGGCGCGGCCGTCGGGCATGTTCTCGCACGACGGGATGATGCAGACGAGGTTGAGCTTGGGCTTGAGTTCGGCCACCGCGCGCAAGGTGCCCAACACGCTGGCAGCGCCGCCCATGTCGAACTTCATCTCGTCCATCTCTGCGGCGGGCTTGATGGAAATGCCGCCGGTGTCGAAGGTGATGCCCTTGCCGACCAGCACGATGGGCGCCTGCGTCTTCGCAGCGCCTTGGTAACGCGCGACGATGAAGCGCAGCGGCTCGTTCGAGCCCTGGGCCACCGCCAGAAACGACCCCATGCCGAGCTTCTCGACAGCCTTGCGGTCCAGCACTTCGACCTTCAGGTCGTGTTCTCTGCCGAGCTGTCTGGCCTGGTTGGCCAGGTAGGTGGGCGTGCAGTGGTTGGCCGGGCGATTGGCACATTCACGCGCCAGCGTGACCCCGGCACCGATGGCCTTGCCGCGTGCGAGGCCGGCCTGCACCGCCTTGGCCTGGCGCTTGTCGCACACCAGCGTGATCTTGTTGAGCAAGGGCGCGCTCGGTGCGCTCGGTTTGGTGTGACGGTACAGATAGACCGCGTCCGTGGCTGCGCTCACCAGCGCTTCGGCGTGTGCGTCGTCCAGATCACCGGCCCCGACCAGCGCCACGGCAACATGCTTGGCACCGAGACCTTTGAGTTGTGAAAACCCTTGTGCAGCCGCCGCTTTGAAGGCCTTGGCCGAGACTCCGGCGCCCGCCGACACCAGGACACGCGCGGCCTTCACCCGCGGCAAACGATGCAGGTACAGGCTGCGCCCCGCCTTGAGCTGGAAATCGCCCTGCGCCATGGCATCGTTCAGCGGAGCACGCAGCTTGGGGTCCAGGTTCGCATCGACCGCATCGCTCGAAACAATCAGCAGCAACGCGTCGGCATTCAGTGAGGACAGGGTGGACAAGGAAGAAATCTGATGGCGAAAGTCCATAATGCGACCCAATCAAGAATCCAACGATGTTATTCGATTCCTCTCTGCGCAAAGACCTCTCGCGCACATTCGGCGCGACGCTCGTGGTCATCCTGACCATCGTCTTGACCATCATGCTGATCCGCACCCTGGGTCAGGCGGCTTCGGGGCGCATATCTCCTCAAGACATGGTGTTGCTGCTCGGGTATTTCGCCCTCGCCTACCTGCCTACCCTGCTCAGCCTGTCGCTGTTCATCTCGATCGTCGCAACCTTGGGACGCATGTACCGCGACAGCGAAATGGCGATCTGGTTCTCCAGCGGCGTCGGGTTGTCGCGCTTTGTCAAGCCGGTGCTGCGCATGAGCTGGCCGGTGCTGCTGGTGGTGGCCTTGCTGGTGATGTTCGTCTGGCCCTGGGTCAACCAACAAAGCACCGAAATGATTGAACGCTTTGCGCGCCGTTCCGATCTGTCGCGTGTCGTACCGGGTCAGTTCCAGACCTCGCGCGACGGGCAGCGCGTGTTCTTCATCGAACGTGCCACCGACGACGGCCGAAAAGCCCGCAATGTTTTCATCCTGACCCGCAAAGGCAACAGCGAGTCCGTCACCTCGGCACGCAGCGGTCACATCGACACCTCCACCGACACCAGCTTCCTGATACTCGACCAGGGCCAGCGCAACGAGCAGAACACGCTGACCGACGAAAAGACCATCGCGCGTTTCGAGAGCTATCAAGTGCAGGCCGGAGAACGCGTGCGCGAAGGCGTGGAAAGCCTGCCGCCCAAGACCCGGCGCACCGTCGATCTGTTGGTCACCCCTGAAGCGCCGGCGCTGGGCGAGCTGACCTGGCGACTCGGCATCGCGCTCGGCGCCTGCAACATGCTGCTGCTGGCCATCGGCCTGTCCGCGAGCCAGCCACGGCGTGCCAGCAACTGGAACCTGCTGTTCGCCCTGCTGGCCTTCGTGGTCTATTTCAACCTGATCAACCTGACCACGGCCTGGGTCGGCGGCAGCAAGGTCGGCATGGGCACGGCACTGGTGCTGACGCACGGACTCGCCTTTGCGCTGGCGCTGGGGCTGATCTGGTGGCGCGACCACGGCACGCACTTGTCCGTCGGGCGCGGTGCGCCTGTCCAAGTGGCGGCAACATGAAAACGGTACGGCGTCTTCTTTACGTCGACATCGTGTCGTCGGTGGCCTTCGTGGCGTTGGCGTTTTTGTCGCTGTTCTTTTTCTTGGATTTCGTGGATGAGCTGGGCGATGTCGGCAAGGGCTACACCGCGTTCAACGCAGCGGTGTATTCGCTTCTGGAGCTGCCCGGACACCTGTATGAGCTGTCGCCGATCGCGGTGCTGATCGGCACCATCTATGCGTTGTCGCGCTTGGCCCAATCGTCCGAGTTCACGATCCTGCGCACCGGCGGGCTGGGGCCACGGCGCGCCTTGTCGCTGCTGATGGGCCTGGGCGTTGTTTTTGGTGTTTTCACGTTCGTGATGGGCGACCACATCGCCCCGCTCAGCGAGCGCTTGGCGGCGCAACTGCGCGCGGGCACCAAGGGCGCTTTCAAGGTCAGCAGTTCGGGAGCCTGGCTGAAAGACCACCGCGTCACACCCGCCGGCGAACGCTTTTATTCGATCAACGTGGGCAGTGCCGGCGCAGACCGCGAACTGCACGACATCCGAATTTTTGAATTCGACGGCGAAGGCCGCCTGCTGCAAAGCATCGGTGCCGCCCAAGGCCGGGTCGAAGCGGACAACACCTGGGCCCTCGACAAGGTCTCGCGCACGCTCTGGAACATCCCAGGCCCGCACGGAGAGCAGCAGGTGCAGCAGCTGAAGAGTGCCGCCTACGCCTGGCCCAGCACCTTGTCGGCGAATGTGGTGACGGCGGCCGTGCTGCCTGAAAACTCCATGTCGACGGCCGAGCTGTTCCGCTACATCATCCATTTGTCGGACAACGAACAGGCTGCGCAACGCTACGAAATCAGGTTCTGGAAACGTGCGCTGTATCCGTTCGCGTGCCTGGTGATGGTGGGGCTGGCGCTGCCCTTCGCTTATTTGCATGCACGCGCCGGCGGCGTGAGTCTGAAGGTGTTCGGCGGCATCATGCTGGGCATCAGCTTTGTGCTGCTCAACAACGTGGCCGGGCACCTGGGTTTGTTGAAGAACTGGACGCCCTGGATCGTGGCCGCCGCGCCCAGCTTGCTTTATTTGTTGCTGTCGATGGCGGCGTTCAGTTGGTTGGTCCGATATCGATGAGCCCCCCAGTCGCTTCGCTCCTGCCCCCAAGGGGCCGAGCCCGGACACAACCCGTCCTGTGCATGGGTTGTGCCTGGCGAGGGGTCGGGCGTCCTCGCCCGACGCGGCCTGCAAGGCCCACCCATCGGGCCGGGGGACCCGTCCCTGGGGCGTGGCTGGATGGGCGCGTCGCTTCGCTTGCTTGGACTGTATGAAACCCGGCTTGCTGCTCTTTGCTCACGGTGCACGCGAACCGAATTGGGCTCTGCCCTTTGAGGATGTCGCTCGGCGTGTGCGCAAGCAACGGCCCGGGCTGCCGGTCGAGTTGGCGTTTCTTGAATTCATGACCCCTGACCTGCCGGGTGCTGGTCAATCGCTTGCTGCACAAGGCTGTACAGCCGTGATGGTCGTGCCCCTGTTCCTTGGCACCGGCGGCCATGTGCGCAAGGACCTGCCTTTGCTGCTGGATCAGTTGACGGCGCAGCACCCGCAAGTGACGTGGCAACTGCAGCCTGCGATCGGCGAGATCGACAGCGTGATCGGTGCGATGGCATCGGCGACGCTCGACATGCTGGAACCGCCTGCACCCTCAGACCCGAAGTGAAATAATCTGCGCGGTCCACATACTGCGCAGGAATATGAATCTTCACCAGTTCCGGTTTGTCCAAGAAGCGGTTCGCCAAAAGCTGAACCTGACCGAGACCGCCAAGGCGCTGTTCACTTCGCAGCCCGGCGTGTCCAAGGCCATCCTCGAACTCGAAGGCGAACTGGGCATCGACATCTTTGCGCGCCACGGCAAGCGGCTTCGCCGCGTGACGGAGCCGGGCGAGCAGGTGCTCAAGTCCATCGAAATCATCATGCGCGAGGTCGGCAACTTGAAGCGCATCGGCGACGAGTTCTCGCAGCAGGACGCCGGGACCTTGTCGATTGCCACCACGCACACGCAAGCCCGCTATGTGCTGCCGGAGCCGGTAGCCCAGCTGCGCAAGAAGTTCCCCAAGGTCAACATCAGCCTGCACCAGGGCAACCCGGAACAGGTGGCCCACATGGTGCTGCAGGAAGTCGCCGACATCGGGCTGGCCACCGAATCACTGTCTGAGTTCGAGGAACTGGTCACTCTGCCTTGCTACGAATGGCAGCACGTCGTGGTGCTGCCGGTCGGCCACCCGCTGGCGACGGTCGAACGGCTGTCGCTTGAAGACCTGGTGTTGCATCCCCTGGTGTCGTACCACCCATCTTTCACCGGCCGCACCCGCATCGACAAGGCTTTTGCCGCACGCGGCCTGAAGCCCGAAGTGGTTCTCGAAGCCATCGATTCCGACGTCATCAAGACCTACGTGCGGCTGGGTCTGGGTGTCGGCATCGTGGCCGAGATGGCCGTGCGCGACGATCCCGCGGGCGGCGATCTGGTGTCGCGGCCCGCCGGCCATTTGTTCGGGCAGAACGTGGCGCGCATCGCGTTCAAGCGCGGGGCCTACCTGCGCAACTTCGTGTACAGCTTTGCCGAGATGATGTCCGACCGCCTGAGCCGCCCGCTGGTCACCCGCGCCATGAATGGTGGGGCGGACGACTACCAGCTTTGACTCTCGCGCTGCTGCCATGACCCGGTATGCCTCCCCTCGGCTCGTCAGCCGCCTGCCCCAGGTCGGCACCACCATCTTCAGCGTGATGTCGGCGCTGGCGCAGCAGCACGATGCGGTGAACCTGGG
>DASQOS010000193.1:0-2791 GCA_035644375.1 Rhizobacter sp. | reverse complement strand
CCGGCAACACCGCCAGCACCGGCACCTGCATCACGCGCATCACGTCGCGCGCGCTGTGCACCGTCTGGTCGATCGCCTCGCGCAGCACCGCCCCGCCCAGGCCGCCGGCCAGCGCCAGCACAAAACCCATCATCAGGATGACGACGCGGTTCGGCCGGTACGGCTTCTCCGGAAAGATCGGCGGCTCGATCAAGGTGAAGCGCTCGGCCTTGCGGCCGCGTTCCAGCTGCTCGGCCACCTGCGCCTGCATCTGCTTCTCGCGCAGCTCGCGGAAGCGGCCGCGCGAGCCGTCCATGTCGCGCGCGAGTTCCAGGTACTCGCGCTCGACCTCGGGCGTCTGGCTCACACGCATGTCGAACAAGGCCTGCTTGCCGCGCAGCTCGTCACGCTCGGCGCGCAACGACTGGACCTGCGAGAGGGTGGTTTCGATCTGCGTCTTCAGGGTGATGTAGACCGGGTTGTCGGGCTTGCGGCCGCGCCGCGGCGCTTCGGTGGCGCCCGACGCGGCGCCGCTGGCCGGCGGCGCTTCCAGCGCGGCGATGGCCCGTTGGGTCCGGACCACGTCGGGGTGGTCGTCGGCGTACTTCTGGCGCAGTTCCGACAACTGCGCCTGCAGTTCAAGCCGCTTGGCATCGCGGTCGGTGGCATCACCTTCCACACCGGTCTCTGCCTGCAGCACGGCGATCTCGCGGCGCATCCGCTTCACGTCGGGATGGTCGCTGCTGTAGGTGCCGATCGCCGTGGTGAGTTGCAGCTGCAAGGACTTCAAGCGGTCGTCGGCATCGAGCACGCTGCCGTTGGCCCCGGCGATCGGCAGGTTCGGCTTGGTGTCGGCCAGCTGCGTCTGCAGCGCCATCGTGCGTTCGCCGAGAAAAACGATCTCGCGCTCGATGCGCTGGATGTCGCTGTTGGTGCGTTCGCTGCCGACCTGGTTGGCCAGGCTGAGTTCGGGCAGGCGCCCCTGGTTGCGCGCCTTGAACAGCGACAGCTTCTGCTCGACCTCGGAGATGTGCTGGCTGACACGCGCCAGTTCTTCGTCCAGGAACGAGGTCGTCTCGGCGGCTTTCTGCTGGCGGTTCTTGACGTTCTCGTTCAGGTACAGCGTGGTCAGTTCGTTGGCGATCTTCTGCGCGTTGGCGGCGTTCTCGCTGTCGTATGACAGGCTGAAGGCGATCGTCGACTTGACCGGCGAGCCGGTGCGCCGGTCGGTCACCTCGGCGCTGATCGGCGTCAGCTTGATGTCGCGGCGCATGCGGTCGAGAATTTCCTCGCTGGTCTCGCGCTGGCGCGCGCTGCCGTACAAACCGTAGCGGTCGACCAGGTCGAGCAAGGTCGACCGCGTCATGACCTGCTGGCTGATCACCTGGATGCGCTCATCGGCAAAACTGGTGACAGTGGAGCGAACGAACTCCTGCGGGATCTCCTGCTCCTTGATCAGGATGGTCGCGGTCGAGCGGTACACCGGCGGCAACGCGACCGCGATCACCGCCGCCACGGCGAACAGCAGCGCGAAGACCACGGCCATCAGCCGGCGGCGCCGGCGCAGCACGCCCAGGTAGTCGCGCAGCGACCTGCCCGGGTGGGCCGAGGTGTCGGCAGACGCGTAGAGATCCTGCGGTAGGGCTGACATGGTGTGCGGGCGAAGTGGCTGGTTGGAGGTGATGGCGGCCGGCATGCCGCTCAGTGCGTCGGGCCGAGCTTCGGCCAGTCGTAGCTCAGCGACACGCTGACGCTGTTGGAGCGGGCGCTTCCCACGGAGCCCCCCTGTGCCCGGTTGTATTGGTAGCTGGCCTGGACACTCAGGTCGGTCGCCAGCTGCCTGGACAAGGACAGCGAAAAGCTCTTCTGGCTGGGCTGCGCCGAGCCGACGAGTCCTTGGTAGGCCGAGCGCGACTGCGCGTAGTTCATCACGCCGCTCAGCGTCGGCGAGAAACTGTGGCTGGCGCTGGCCGTCAGCGTGTCGCTGCGCACCACCGCGCCGGCACCGCTGGGCGCCTGCTTGCGTGCGGCGCCGAACGAGAACACCGTCGTCTCGTTGAACTGGTAGGTGTCGGACAGATTGAACTGCAGGCCCCGGCCAGTGCTGCGGCTTGGCTCGGTGACCACCTGCAAGGGGACCGCGCAGCCCGGAAATTGCGGAAGCACCAGCGGACAAAACACGCGCGAGCTCAAGGCTTCGGTCTTCGTCCGGTAGGAGCCCAGGCTCAACGAAGCGCTGTTGCGCTCGGACAGCGCGCGCGACACGCCGACATTCAGCTGGTCGGTCGTGGACCGGTTGCTGCCGTCCTGCGTGCGGTAGTCGGAGCGGCCGGCGTCCAGGCTCAGTGCGTCGGCCTGCGTCAAGCGGTACGAGAGCCCGAGCGACACATCGGCGTTGCGGAAATCGACGGCCCCCGCCTGCTGCCCGTAGCCGGTGCGGTCGGTCGACAGCCGCGCGTGGGCGCTCAGCCGCTCGGACAGCGAGCGCGTCCAGCCGCCCGACAGGCTGCGCGTGCGGCGCCGTCCCCGGCCCACCGCCACGTCGGCGCTGCTGACCAAGTCGTTGAAGTCCTGCAGGTACAGCACTCCCAGCGTGAAGTCGTTGAGTGCATCGCCGAGCGACTGCGTCAGACCCAGTTGCCCATCGACGCGGTCCTGCGCAGCCGGCCCCTGTTGGTGCAGCGCGGTCGCCACGCCGTTCAGCACGGTCGCGGCACTCTCCGTCTTGCGCGAGGCGGCGAGCGATGTGGACAAGGAAAACGTGTTCATGGTGCCGGGTGATGTGTGTGCCAGTGCAACGTTGTCATTCGAT
>DASQOS010000192.1:0-3865 GCA_035644375.1 Rhizobacter sp. | reverse complement strand
TGATGAAGTCGACGATGCCGTTGCTGTACTTGACGATCGCCCCGGGCGCCGGGCACGCCTTCAGGCAGCCCGGGTCGGCGCAGTGCATGCAGCCGTCCTTGCGGATCAGCCACTCGAGCTTGCCGAGTTCGCCGTTGCCTTTGTCGAGCTGCACCTCGGAAAAGCGCATCACCGTCCACGATTCGGGCGTCAGGTCGCGTGGGTTGTCGTAGGTGCCGATGTTGTCGCCGACCTCGTCGCGCAGGTCGTTCCATTGCATGCACGCCACCTGGCACGCCTTGCAGCCGATGCAGCTGGAGACATCGATCAACTTGGCGACTTCGGCGATCGCGGTGCGCACCTGCGGGCTCGGTGTCGTCGTGGCCGAGCGCAAAGCAATATCAAGAGACTGAAGCGATGACATGTCAGGCCTTCTCGATGTTGACGATGAAACTCTTGTACTCAGGCGTCTGCGTGTTGGCGTCGCCGACGAAAGGCGTCAGCGTGTTCACCAGATAACCGGGCTTGGCGATCCCGACGAAACCCCAGTGGTTGGGCAGTCCCACCGTGTGGATCTTCCGGCCATCGCATTCCAGCATCGGGATGCGCTTGCTCACCACCGCCACGGCCTTGATGAAGCCGCGCTTGGACGACACCTTGACCCAGCCGCCGTTGGCGATGCCTTTTTCCTGGGCCAGCTCCTCGCCGATCTCGACGAACTGCTGCGGCTGGATGATGGCCGAGCTGCGAACGTTCTTGGTCCAGTAGTGAAAGTGTTCGGTCAGCCGGTAGCTGGTGGCCACGTACGGGAAGTCCTTCGGCAGGCCCAGCAGCGCCAGATCGGCCTTGAACACGCGGCCCGCGGGGTTGGCACGCGCCTTCGCGTTGCGCGGGTGCATCGGGTTGTTGGCCAGTGGCGACTCGAACGGTTCGTAGTGTTCGGGCAGCGGGCCTTCGGCCAGCCCCGAGGGCGCGAACATGCGCGCCACGCCTTCGGCCGTCATGATGAAAGGCTGCACCCGGTCGGCGTCCGACGGATTGGCGTCGGGGCGAATGTCCGGCACGTCGGCGCCGCCCCAGGCTGCACCGTTCCATTGCACGACGCGGCGTTTGGCGTCCCACGGTTTGCCGTTGGGTGCCGAGGACGCGGCGTTGTACAGGATGCGCCGGTTGGCCGGCCAGGCCCAGGCCCAACTCAGCGTCTGGCCGATGCCCCACGGGTCGCTGTTGTCGCGCCGCGCCATCTGGTTGCCGGCCTGGGTCCACGCGCCGGTGTAAATCCAGCACCCGGCCGTGGTGCTGCCGTCGTCGCGCAGCAGGCCAAAGCCCGACAGCTGTTCGCCGGCCTTGGCCAGCACCTTGGTCGCGTCCTTCGGGTCGGTCACATCGCTCAAGGCCTTGCCGTTGTATTCCATCGCCAGCTCGTCGGCCGACGGGTTGCCGGGGATCTTGTACGGCCAGGTCAGGTTGAGGATCGGGTCCGGGAAAGCGCCAGCATCTTTGGCGTACAGCGCCTTGATGCGTTGGAACAGGTCGGCAATGATGTGCAGATCGCCATGCGCTTCGCCCGGAGGTTCGGCGCCCTTCCAGTGCCACTGCAGCCAGCGGCCCGAGTTGGTGAGCGAGCCGTCTTCTTCCGCGAAGCAGGTCGACGGCAGGCGGAACACGGTGGTCTGGATGTCTTCGCTCTTGACGTCGTTGAACTCGCCGTGGTTCTGCCAAAACTCGGCGGTTTCGGTGTTCAGCGGGTCGATGGTGACGAGGAACTTGAGCTTGGACAGACTCGCGACGATCTTGCGCTTGTCGGGGAACGAACCCACCGGGTTGAAGCCCTGGCAGATGTAGCCGTTGAGCTTGCCCTGGCTCATCAGCTCGAAGGCCTGCAGGATGTCGTAGACCTTGTCGATCTTCGGCAGGTAGTGGTAAGCCCAGTTGTTCTCGGCCGTGGCCGCCGCACCCCACCAGGCTTTTTGCAGGCTGACGAAGAACTTCGGGTAGTTCTGCCAGTAGCTCATCTGGTTCGGCCGCAAGGGCTTGAGCGCGCGCGTCTTGTAGTAGGTGTCGAGGTCTTGCTCGGCCTCGCGCGCCAGCGACAGGTAGCCCGGCAACGAGTTCGACAGCAGGCCCAGGTCGGTCAGACCCTGGATGTTGCTGTGGCCGCGCAGTGCGTTCATGCCGCCGCCGGCGATGCCGATGTTGCCCAGCAGCAGCTGCATGATCGCTGCGGCGCGGATCATCTCGGTGCCCTGGCTGTGCTGCGTCCAGCCCAAGGCATACATCACCGTCATCGCCTTGTTGGGCGGGGCGGTGCTGGCGATCATCTTGCACACCTGCAGGAACGCGTCTTTCGGCGTGCCGGTGATCTTGCTCACCATCTCGGGCGTGTAGCGCGCGTAGTGCGTTTTCATCACCTGCAGCACGCAGCGCGGGTGTTGCAGGGTCTCGTCGACCTTGGCGAAACCGCTTTCGTCGAGCTCGTAGGCCCAGCTTGCGGTGTCGTAGCGGCGCTTGGCCTCGTCATAGCCCGAGAACAGCCCGTCGGTGAAGCTGTAGCCCTCGTTGACGATGAAGCTGGCGTTGGTGTAGCTCTTGACGTACTCCTGCTGCAGCTGGTTGCGGCTGAGCAGGTAGTTGATGACGCCGCCGAGGAACGCGATGTCGGTCCCGGCGCGAATCGGCGCGTAGAAGTCGCTCATCGCGGCCGAGCGCGTGAAGCGCGGGTCGACCACGATGAGCTTGGCCTTGTTCTTGTGCTTGGCCTCGATCACCCACTTGAAACCGCAGGGATGGGCCTCGGCGGCGTTGCCGCCCATGATCAGCACCACATCAGCGTTGCGAATGTCCACCCAGTGGTTGGTCATCGCTCCTCGCCCAAACGTCGGGGCCAGACCGGCCACCGTCGGGGCGTGTCAGACGCGCGCCTGATTGTCGAAGATGAGCAAGCCCATCGAGCGCATCACCTTGTGCGTGAGGTAGCCCGATTCGTTGGACGAGGCCGACGCGCACAGCATGCCGGTGCTGGTCCAGCGGTTGACGACCTTGCCGTCCGGCAGCTGGGTCACGAAGTTCGCGTCGCGGTCGTCCTTCATCAGCTTGGCGATGCGCGTCATCGCGTCGTCCCACGACACACGCTTCCACGCGGTGCTGCCGGCCTCGCGCACCTCGGGGTACTTGAGGCGGTTCGGGCTGTGGACGAAGTCGAGCAGGCCCGCGCCCTTGGGGCACAAGGTGCCGCGGTTCACCGGGTGGTCCGAGTCGCCTTCGATGTGAATGATGTCGGCGACGACGTTCTTCGCCTTGTCGCCCAGGCTGTACATGATGATGCCGCAGCCGACCGAACAGTAGGGGCAGGTGTTGCGGGTCTCGGTGGTCCGGGACAGCTTGAAGTTGCGCGCTTCGGCCAGCGCGGTCGCGGGGGAGAAACCCAGCGCCACCAGGCTGGACCCCACCAGCCCGGCCCCGCTGACGCGGAAGAATTGCCTTCGGTTCATGTCCATGACAAACCTTTCTTGTGGCACCGCAGTTGCAAGTGATCGGTGTCGCCGAATTTAACGTTGAACCCTTTTGGGGGCTGCCGCATTAACCCTTTGTCCGACTGTTTTGGTTACTGCAGCGCACCACGGGATGGGGCCCGGTCGGCCGATCACTTCGAGACGGCAGACGCGGCGCCATCGCCCCTGCGGGCCCGACCCCAAGCCCGGCAGGCTCCCGGCTCGCCGTGTTGGCAGGCACTGCGCGGCCAGGCGGCACGGCCCTCAGGGTATTCGTGTCCAATAGGCCGGTATGAAACAGGCTCGCAACTTGCGGGCCGAGGCCGGCCGGTTCCCCCACTCCTTGTCTGTGTACATCATGAAAATTCTTCGTTTCGACGCTCTGGTGGCCCAGG
>DASQOS010000191.1:0-6625 GCA_035644375.1 Rhizobacter sp. | reverse complement strand
AAACCGTTCAGCCGCGCTGCATAGCTCTTGGTGAAACCGGGCGGCATGTGCTTGGTGATGACGACGGCCGGGCTGTCCGGCGGCAGGTTGACCAGCACTTCCTTGGTCGCTTCGGTGCCGCCCGTGGACGCGCCGATGAAGATGATCTTCTCGGTGGACAAGCGGCCGATCGACGCAACGGGTGCCGGACGTGCCGGCGTGTCCAGAGGGCTCGGCGCCGTCGTCGCGGCCGGTGCGTGCGGCGTGCGGCGGATGTGGGCCTTGGAGGCCACCCGCACTTTTTCGGTGATGTCTTCGGCCAGCAGGCGCAGGCCGTCGGCCACGCCGATCTTGGGCTTGGCAACGAAGTCGACCGCACCGAGTTCGAGCGCGCGCATCGTGACCTCGGCGCCGCGCTCGGTCAGTGTGGACACCATCACCACCGGCATCGGGCGCAAGCGCATCAGCCGCGACAGGAAGTCGATGCCGTCCATGCGCGGCATTTCCACGTCCAGCGTGATCACGTCCGGGTTCAGGTCACGAATCATCTCGCGCGCCACGATCGGGTCGCTCGCCGCACCGACGCATTCCATGTCGGGTTGCCGGTTGATGATTTCGCTCAACAGGCTGCGTACCAGGGCCGAATCGTCTACCACCACCACTCTTGTCTTTGGCATGTTGTCTCCTTCTACTTCTGCGCGCGGCAACAGCCTCAGAAAATATCGACCGAGCCTCCGCCCGTGGTGGCCGGAATGGCCTTTTGAACGGCGGCGCGGTCTTGAGCGAGCAAGGCATCCGTGTTCGTCGGCGCCAGGCGCTTGACCATGGCCTTGCCGCTGCCCGGCAGAAAACAGACCTTGCGGGGATAGATATCGAGCACGTCCTTGGAGACGATGGAGATGCGCTCGGTTTTCAGGTAGTCCATCACGAAGTTGGTGTTGCGCTCGCCCACGTTCATCGTGGTCATGCCGCTGACCACCTGGCCGCCGCCGAACACCTTGGCTTCCATCGTCATGCGCTGGGCGCCGCGCTTCATCATCTCGTTGATCAGCAGTTCCATCGCATACGACCCGTAGCGTCCGGAGTCGCCGACCCCGTCGGGCAGCATGAAGTGGTTCATGCCGCCGACCTTGGCGTTGCGGTCGTACAGGCAGGCCGCAATGCAAGACCCGAGCGTGGTCATGATCAGCATGTCTTCGTTGTGCACGAAGTATTCGCCGGGCAGGATCTTCACCGCATCGTTCTTGAAATGCGCGTCGTAGAAGAAGAACGACGCTTCGCCGGGTTTGCGCGTTTCGGTCTTCAGCCGTTCCAAACGCGAACCGGCTGCGGCAGTCGAGGAGGAGATCAAGGCCATGGTGTCTCGATATCGGCTTGGAGGGAGGTTCGCTTGAGGAACAGCTGGTCAGCGTGGCTCAAACGCGCTCGTAAACCGTCTTGCCGCGCAAGCGGAACAGGTCTTTGGACTCGGAGAAGTTTTCCGAGTGGCCGACGAACAACAGGCTTTTGGGTTTCATGACGCCGTGGATGCGCTCCAGCACCCGGCGCTGAGTGGGGGCGTCAAAGTAAATCATCACGTTGCGGCAGAACACGATATCGAACGGATCCCCCAAGGACCAGCGTGAGTCCATCAGGTTGTGCGTTCTGAAGTCGATCATCTTCGTCAGTTCGGGCTTGACGCGGATGCTGCCGCCGTTGGCGCCCTTGCCGCGCAGAAAGTGCGTGCGCAGACGCTCGGGCGACAAGCCGCGTGCGTCCGCCGGGTAGACCGCGCGGCTGGCGGTGGCCAGCACGCGGGTGTCGATGTCGCTGGCGACAATTTGCGCTGCCGAGGGGTTGCCGAGGGCCTCGGCGCAGGTCATGGCGATGGAATAAGGCTCTTCACCGGTGGACGCCGCGTTGCACCAGATGCGCGCCGGTCCGCTGCCGGTGCGAGCTTTCAGTTCCGTGGCCAGCAGCGGAAAGTGATGTTCTTCACGAAAAAACGAGGTGAGGTTGGTGGTCAGGCTGTTCACGAACTCCTGCCACTCTTCTTCGGCTTCGGCGCCTGAGGCGTTTTCAATCCACTGCAGGTACTGGCCGAACGAATTCTTGTTGGTTTCGCGCAGCCGGCGCGACAGCCGGCTGTAGACCATGGCTTGTTTGCCCGCATGCAGGCTGATGCCGGCGCGTTGGTAAATCAACTGGCGTACCCGCTCGAAATCGGCTGCCGAGAAGCTGAATTCATGGTCCACGTTTTCCTGGGCAGCAGCTTTGGTCAGCGCACTCAGTTCGACGCGGGAAGCAGCAGCACTCATGAACTCTCCTGGCAGGCGATATGAAGTCACCGCTCCGTCGTTGCGGATCGGGGTTATGTCGGTTTATCGGTCTGAAGTCTGCTGGGCTTGAGGCGCTTTCAAGGTTCGAGGTGGTATGAAATCACCCCCCAACTCAGCTTCTTTGCAGGGGCATGCGCTGCTAGACTGAGCCGCAAATCTCCCCCATCTACTTTGTCCAGCCAGCCCTCCACGCCGCAACTCTCCACGCTCAAGCTGGGAGCGGCCCTGCATTTGCTGTCGCAATCGGGCCATGCCGTGCCCGACCTGGACGAAGTGGGCGCCACGGTGTGGCTGCAAGCCGTGATCGACGCGCTGTGCGATCTGTCCAGCCGCGATCCGCTGACCGGGCTGGCCAACCGCCGGCATTTCGAGCTGGCGCTGTCGCGCGAGGTCGACCGCGTCGCACGTGCCGGCGAACCGGCACTGGTGCTGATGGTGGATATCGATCGCTTCAAGCTGGTCAACGACACGCACGGCCATGCCGCCGGCGACCTGGTGATCCAGTCGGTGGCGCAGGCGCTGATGGACTGCGTGCGTCCTATGGACACGGTGGCGCGTTTCGGCGGCGAAGAGTTCGCCATCATCCTGCCCAACTGCCCGCCCAGCTACGGCCAGACCGTGGCCGAGCGCATTCGCAGCAAGGTCGAGCAACGCCAGGTCAAGGTTCCCAATCACCCGCCGATCTCCGTCACCATCAGCCTCGGCGGCGCTTTTGCGCCTCAGTGGGTGCGTTCTTCGGCCACGCTGTGGATCGAACGCGCCGACCAGCAGCTCTACCGTGCGAAGTCAGAGGGGCGCAACCGCGCCTGCCTCGAAATGCCGCCGGTGTCGTTGGTCAGCGCCGAAGAGAAGGGCCTGTTGTTCGGCATTTCCCAGTTTCAGGACATCGAGTAAATGACCACGCCCACGCCCCCCGCTGCTGCGGCGCCTTCTGCCCGCCGAGCGCGCATCCTGGCCATCACCAGTGGCAAGGGCGGTGTGGGCAAGACCTTCGTGTCGGCCAACCTGGCGGCCGCGCTGGCGCGCCGCGGCGAACGCGTGCTGGTGCTGGATGCCGACCTGGGCCTGGCCAACCTCGACGTCGTGCTCAACCTCTTTCCCAAGATCACGCTGCACGACGTGTTCACCGGCAAATCGACGCTCGAAGAAGCCATTCTTCCGGCGCCTGGGGGTTTCTCGGTGCTGCTGGCCGGTTCGGGCCTGGTGGAGTATTCGCGCCTGACCACCGAGGTGCGCGAGAAGCTGCAAGAAATCATCGACGTGATCGCGCCGCGTTTCGACCGCATCCTGATCGACACCGGCGCCGGCATTTCCGACGTGGTGCTGTACGCCGTCTCGCTGGCCGCCGACGTGATGGTCGTGGCCACGCCCGAACCGACCTCGTTGACCGATGCCTACGCCACCATCAAGGTGCTGGTGACGCAGCAGCAGCGCAGCAGCTTGTCGCTGGTGGTGAACCAGGTGAGCCGCACCGGCGAAGGCCGCACCGTGCGCAGCCAGCTGCAGCAGGTGGTCGACAAATTCGTTGCGCCGATGTTGCCGACGCCCGGTGCGACGGTGAAGCTCGAGTTCCTGGGCGAAATCCTGACCGACAAGTCGGTGCGCGACGCCGTGCAGCGGCGCCAGCTGCTGCTGGAAACCCTGCCCGGCTGCGACGCGGCCAAGGGCATTCTGGCCATTGCCGCCAAATTAACTGCGTCTTGACGCGATGAGCGACGAGGCGGCAACCCCGTTTGCCTGGGTCGGAGGCGAAGCGGCTGTGCGCGGCCTGCAAGGCCCACCCATTGGGCCGGCAAAGCCGGACCCTTGGGCGTTGCTTGATGGGTGCTTCGCTTCGCTCGCTCTGTCAGCTGTGGGGGCGCAGCAGCACCAGCAACGCGCCGCTGCCGCCTTCGGAGGCGCGCGCTTGCACGAAGGCGATGACCTCCTGTTTTTGAACCAGCCAGCTGCGCACCTTGGCCTTGAGCACCGGCTCGCGGCCGGGTGAGCCGTTGCCCTTGCCGTGCACCACGCGCACGCAGCGCAGGCCACGCCGCACGGCGTCACGCATGAACGCCGCCATCTGCTCGCGCGCCTCGTCGCGGCGCAGGCCGTGCAAGTCGATCTGCGCCTGGATGGACCAGCCGCCGCGCCGCAGCTTGCGCACCACGTCGATGCCGATGCCGTCGCGGCGGTACGACAGCGCCTCGTCGGTTTCCAGCAGCGACTCGACGTCGAACTCGTCCGAGATCGTTTCGCGCAGCGCCGCCTGTTCATCGCGCTGACGTTGCCGTGGCTCGGGCGCGGGGCGCCGTGTCGGGGCGTTGACGCGCCCGGCATCGGGCAGGGCTTGGACGCGGCCCACGCTGCTGGCGAACAGATCGCGTTCCTGCTGCGCGCGCGCGGCGTCTTCGGCCAGGCGGGCCTGCCGTTCGGCGGCGTCGCGTTCGGCCTGCTGCAGCGCGGTTTTCAGCGCGGCCAGGTCTGGCAGGCTACGCGCTCTGTTCTTGTCCTTCACAGCAAGCCCCGCTCGGCGAACGACACCACCTCGCCGTGGCCCACCACCAGGTGGTCGAGCACGCGCACGTCCAGAAACGCCAGCGCCGACTTCAGGGTCTGCGTCAGAAACTCGTCGGCGCGCGATGGCTCGGCCGCGCCGGACGGGTGGTTGTGCGCCAACACGACGGCGGCTGCCTGCAAGGCCAGCGCGCGCTTGGCCACTTCACGCGGGTAGACGCTGGTCTGCGTCAGCGTGCCGCGAAACATTTCTTCCATGCGCAGCAGGCGGTTTTGCGCGTCCAGGAACATCACGACGAACACCTCGTGTCCGAGCGCGCCGAGCTGCAGCCGCAAATAGTCTTTGACGCGCGTCGGCGAATCGAACAACGGCCGTTCGGCCATTTGCTGCGCGAGTGAACGGCGCGCCAGTTCCAGCACCGCACTCACTTCCGCACGCTTGGCCGGCCCCAGTCCCTTGATGCGCTTCAGGTCATCGGGTTGGGCTTGCAGCAAGCCGGACAGCCCCTGGAATGCATCGAGCAGCTGCTGGGCCAGCTGCAACACCGACGTGCCTTTGAAGCCGGTGCGCAGCAGCAAGGCGATCAGTTCGGCATCGGCCAGCGACGCCGGGCCGCGCGCCAGCAGTTTTTCGCGCGGCCGGGCGTCGGGCGGAAGGTCTTTGAGCAGCATGCAAAGGAGGCGGGGCCTGCGCCCCTAAAATTGGCCTCAGTCTAACCAGGGACCACTTTGTTGAATCACGTTCAGCCCGGCGCCTTTTTGACGCTGCACTACCGCTTGGCCGGCCCCGATGGCGCCGACCTCATCAACACCTTCCACGACAAGCCGGCCACGCTGTCGCTGGGCACCGGCGAACTCGCACCGGCGATGGAGTCGCGCCTGCTGGGTTTGGCCGAGGGTGCGCGCGCTTCGTTCGAGCTGGCATCGGGCGAGGCCTTTGGCGAGCGCAACCCCGAGATGCTGCAGCGGGTCAAGCGCTCGCTGATGCACGAGCTGGGCGACCCGGACGAGATTTATTCGGTGGGTGATGTGGTGCGCTTCCCCACCCCCGATGGCCAAAGCGTGTACGCCGGCGTGGTGCGCGAACTCGGCGAAGACTGGCTGCTGTTCGACTTCAATCACCCGCTGGCCGGCCAACCGGTGACGTTTGAAGTTCATTTGATCGGGGTGTTGTGATGACTCTGGACGAGGTGTTGCTGGCGGAACCGCGCGGTTTTTGTGCAGGGGTCGACCGCGCGATCGAAATCGTCGAACGTGCGCTGACGAAGTTCGGCGCGCCGATCTACGTGCGCCACGAGATCGTGCACAACACCTATGTGGTCAACGACCTCAAGGCCAAGGGCGCGATCTTCATCGAAGACCTGGCCGAGGTGCCGCCCGGCGCGACGCTGGTGTTCAGCGCGCATGGCGTGTCGCAGGCGGTGCGGCGCGAAGCGGCGCAGCGCGGCTTCAGCGTGTTCGATGCGACGTGCCCGCTGGTGACCAAGGTGCACGTCGAGGTCGCGAAGCTGCACAAGGATGGCTACGACTTCATCATGATCGGCCACAAGGGCCATCCCGAGGTCGAAGGCACGATGGGCCAGCTGTCCGAGGGCATCTACCTTGTCGAAGACGTGGCCGACGTGCGGCACGTCAAGCCGCGCGGCGACAAGCTGGCGGTGGTGACGCAGACCACGCTGTCGGTCGACGATGCGGCGGCGATCCTGGCCGAAGTCAAACGCTGCTTTCCTGCCGTGCGCCAGCCCAAGCAGCAAGACATCTGCTACGCGACCCAGAACCGGCAGGACGCGGTGAAGGTGATCGCGCCGCAGGTCGATGTCGTCATCGTCGTC
>DASQOS010000190.1:0-5834 GCA_035644375.1 Rhizobacter sp. | reverse complement strand
ACGATGGCGCTCGAAGCGGCGAAGGTGCTTGACAAGCTGGGCGTCGGGTACGCGGTGCTGCACGGCGGGCTTCCCGGCAAGGACCGCAAGGATGTGCTGGAGCGGTTCAAGACCGACCCGGCGTGCAAGGTGTTCCTCAGCACCGACGCCGGCGGCACCGGTCTCAATCTGCAGAACGCCGACACGGTGGTGAACCTCGAACTGCCGTGGAACCCGGCGGTGCTGGAGCAGCGCATCGGCCGCGTGCACCGCATGGGCCAGTCGCGTGGCGTGCAGGTGCTCAACTTCGTCGGCCAGGGCAGCATCGAGGAAGGCATGCTCTCGGTGCTGGCGTTCAAGAAATCGCTGTTCGCGGGCGTGCTCGACGGCGGCGAGCGAGAAGTGTTTCTGCAGGGCACGCGCTTGTCGCAATTCATGAAGAGCGTGGAGCAGGTGGCCGGCGCGATGGGCGAGGCCGATGCGGACCCGGCTGCGGAGCCGCCCGTGGCAGCCGACGCCGGCGCCACGCCATCCAACGCGGTCGAAGCGTCGCAGGCCGGCGATGGGGTGGCCGTATTTGCGCAAAGTGCCGCCACGGCCGAACCGAGGCCGGCGCCGGCGCCGGCAGCCGATGGTCAACCCCCGCGCATGGAGTCGGCCGATCCCTGGGCCGCCATCCTCGAAGCCGGAGCCGCCCTGTTGCAGGGGCTGGCGACGCCGCGTGCGGCCGGTGGCGCAGCGCCAGCCGCCGCTCCCGTCACGATCGAACGCGATCCGGTCACGGGCCAGGCCAGCGTGCGCCTGCCCTTGCCCGACGCTGCCGTGCTGCAGCGGCTGGCCAAGGCGTTCGAGCCCTGGTTGCGCTGACGCGACCCGCTATCGCGCCAGGCCCAAGTCGTCCCAAAGGAACTGGTAAGAAATTTCGCGCCGCCCTTGTTGGGCCGCCTGCTGCGCCTCGCCATCCTCGTAGCTGCGCAGCAAGCCCTTGACGCGCTCCAGCCCGGCCGCGCTGGCGATGGCCTGCCGCGGCGTCTGGCCGTTCAGGGCCGGGATCGGCTCGTCGGCCCAATGCGCATAGCTGCGTTGCAGGGCGCCTTCGATGGCGCCCGCCAGTGCCTCCGGGTCCAGGCCTTGGGGAAGGGGCGGCAGGCGTGACCCCTGCGTCGCTGCTCTCTTGGAAGGATCCGCGTGCGACAGCAAACCCTTCGGATCAGAAACTTCCCGCAGCAGGAACTTCACCGAGTCGCCGGCCAGCGTCTCGAACCAAGGGCGCCCCTGTTCCGCCAGGCCCGCCGTCTGGTAGAGCAATGACACTCGCCGGCCGCCTGGCTGCGGGGCGATGCTTGCCTGCGAACGGGTCTGCCCATCCTCGCATTCGATCAGGCGATCCCAACCGGCATCGCGATCGCCGCGCACGTCGGGCTGTGCCGCCAACACGGCACCGAGCGCTGGCCAGGCCTGCACCTCGTAGTGGTCGGTCGTGAACAGCAAGGGCTCGCCGGTGTGGCTGTGCACGAAGCTCGGCAACGGCGCCGGTAGCAGGTACTGCGCCAGCCAGCCTTTGACAATCAACAGGCCGATCATCAGGGCGTTGTCTTCCTCGTACCGACTGGGCTGCGCCAGGAGCGCGCGCAACTCTTCCTGCATGGCGCGGCCGCTCAGCATCGAGAACGGATAGACCGCGCCCGAGAGCTGGTGCCCGCCGGCCACCGCCATCACGCGCGCACCGATCTGCATGCCCGGCCGCATCGACCGGCTGCCCTCGCGCTCGGTGACAACGATCGGCGCCTGCAAGGGTTCGAGCGCGTCGCACACCGTGATGCCTGTGCCGGACACAACGTCGGTGACGTCGTACAGCCGCAGTGGCCGCTGCGCGAGCTGCTCCAGCCATGCGCGCTGGCCCACCGACAGCAGGGGCCCGCTCGGGCCGAGCAACAGATCGGCCACGCGCCGGTTCTCACCCTTGACCTTGATGTCACCCTCGGCCAGCAACCACTCGGTCAGGTTGAGCTGGAGTTGCTGCCACAACGCGTCGTCGATGCCCGCCATGGCCTCGCGCACCGCGTCGTCATCGCCGTCGTCGGACCAGCCGAAGGCCGCGGCGTCGATCTCCTCTTCCAGCGCCGCGGCAAAGGCCTTGCGGTGGTGCTGAGCCAACCAGCCGACCGCGCGCTCGACGGCACCGTCGTGCGAGTCAGCCGAAGGCATGGCCCGCGCCTCGGGCCTGCCGCAGCAATGCTTGTACTTCTTGCCGCTGCCGCACGGGCAAGGATCGTTTCGACCCAGCTTTTGTGTCATCTCACTGTGTGATGGAATATTGTCGAACCCGCATTCTCGCAGTGGCGTCCGCGACTTGCCCTCGGATCGATCTCCCTCGTGTCTGTCACACCGCACGCAAACCCATTTCAATACCCGCTTTTTGTCGGGATGGGTGCGGATTCAGTGAGGTGTCAAGAGCGCCGTTCTCCAGCATTGGCGCGGGTTTTCGGGGGTGCCGCCGGATGTCGTGAAACGTGCCTGTGGCTGGTCGATCATCAGCAGCATGCTGTTCTCCTGTGGGGGCTTGGTGATGGGCGCTAGCGGCCCATGAAAAAGTCCCACATCACGTCGTCGGCCGAGATCGCGGTCGACCCTGCCTTGTTGCCGCGCGCCTTGGTGCCGCCGGGCCACGAATGACCCCCGGTTTCGGTGACGCACAACTCGACCCGGGCCCCGCCCTGACAGGCCACATAACGATCGCAATAGGCACCCGGCACCTCCAGCACGCGCTGCGGCGCGCCGGTGCAACCGTTTCGGCCGACCCAGCGCGACACCGTTTCCGGCACCGAGGTGAAGTCGGTGACCGTCGATGCCTTCAGCGGTTTTCCGGCACCGCCGTTGAACAGCACGTGGTCATCGTCGCGCGCATGGATCAGCAGCACGGACACCGGGTTCGTCGGCGTGCAGGTCTTGGTGTTGTCGGTGCCGGCCACCGGCGCGATCGCCTTGAACAGGTCCGACGCCTCGCACGCCAGCCGGTGGGCCATCAAGCCACCGTTGGACATGCCGGTCGCGAACACCTTCTGGCGATCGATGTTGAGTTGCAAAAACAAGTTCTCGACCATCTGCCGGATGAAGCCGACATCGTCGGCGTTGCGGTCGCGCGCCGCCGCGCAGCAGTTGCCTGCGTTCCAGGTCGCGAACTTGCCCGAGGCGAGTTGGCTGAAGCCGTTCGGGAACACAACGACGAAGCCTTCGCGGTCCGACTTCGAGATCAAGCCGTAGTGCGCGTCGGAGGCCTGCAAGTCCATGCTGCCGCCGCCCCCATGCATTGCCACGAGCAGCGGCGCCGGCGTCGCGGGGCGGTAGGTCACAGGCACGTGGACCTTGTAGGCGCGCTTCAAGCCGCCTTGCTCGATCGTCACCGTGTAGTCGCCCGGCTTCGTGAGCGGGGCCTTGGCATCGGTGTCGCCTTGCGGGGCGGGCTGCGCCTGTTGCCGCTCGATCAGGCGTTGGCGCATCCGGTCGCGAAAGCTGCCCTTCGATGCGTCTTCTTGCGCCAAGGCCGTGGCGCCAACGGCCAGCCCGAGGGCGCACAAGGCGGCGCCGAACAGCGTCCGTAGTGGCGGACGCGCCACGCTGGCGTCGCGCGCCTTCAAAACCCTTCCTCCACCAGTTCGGCCGCGCGCAGCATCGCGCGGGCTTTGGCCTCGGTTTCCTTCCACTCCAGCTCGGGCACCGAGTCGGCCACCACGCCGGCGGCGGCCTGCACGTACAGCACCTTGTCTTTCACGATGCCGGTGCGGATGGCAATGGCCACGTCCATGTCGCCGGCAAAACTGAGGTAGCCGCAGGCGCCGCCGTAGATGCCGCGCTTGACGGGCTCCAGCTCGTCGATGATCTGCATCGCCCGCACTTTGGGCGCGCCGGTCAAGGTGCCGGCCGGGAAGGTCGCACGCAGCACGTCCAGGCTGGTCATGCCATCCTTCAGCAAACCTTCGACGTTGCTGACGATGTGCATCACGTGCGAATAACGCTCGACCGTGAACGCCTCGGTCACCTTCACGCTGCCGGTCTTGGCGATGCGGCCGATGTCGTTGCGGGCCAGGTCGATCAGCATCACGTGTTCGGCGCGCTCCTTCGGGTCGCTGCTCAACTCGGCTTCCAGCGCCTTGTCCAGCTCGGGTGTCGCGCCGCGCGGCCGCGTGCCCGCCAGCGGGCGGATCGTCACCTTGTCGCCTTGCGGCGTGTGCTCCTGGCGCACCAGAATTTCGGGTGACGCGCCGACGATCTGGAAGTCGCCCATGTCGTAGAAGTACATGTAGGGCGACGGGTTCAGTGCACGCAGCGCGCGGTACAGGCTCAGCGGCGATTCGGCATACGGCTTCTTCAGGCGCTGGCCGATCTGCACCTGCATCATGTCGCCCGCCGCGATGTATTCCTTGGCGCGCAGCACCGCGGCGATGTAGTCGTCCTTCGCGAACTCGCGCTGCACCGGCTGCGGGGTGATGGCCTTCACCAACGGCGCGCTGACACTGGATTGCAGCTTGCCGACCAGCTCGTCCAGGCGGCGTTTGGCCGCGGCGTAGGCCTCGGGGCGGCCCGGATCGGCGTACACGATCAGATAGAGCCGGCCCGACAGGTTGTCGATGACCGCGAGCTCTTCGCACTGCAGCAGCAGGATGTCGGGCGTGTCCAGCCCGCCCGGCAACAGCGTGTGCGCCAGCTTGGGTTCGATGAAGCGCACCGCGTCGTAGCCGAAGTAGCCGGCCAGCCCGCCGCAAAAGCGCGGCAACCCCGGCCGCAGCGCCACCTTGAAGCGCTTCTGGTACGCCGCGATGAAATCCAGCGGGTTGCCGCCGACCGTCTCGACCACCTTGCCGTCGGTGACGATCTCGCTGCGAAAACCCGTGGCCCGCAGCAGTGTGCGCGCCGGCAGGCCGATGAACGAATAGCGCCCGAAGCGTTCGCCGCCGACCACCGATTCGAGCAAGAAGCTGTGTTTGCCGCCGTCCGCGCCATGGGCCAGCTTCAGGTACAGCGACAACGGCGTTTCCAGGTCGGCAAAGGCCTCGGCCAACAGCGGAATGCGGTTGTAGCCCTGCGCGGCAAGGGCCTTGAATTCAGGTTCGGTGATCACGTAGCAGGGCCCTCCACGGCCCGGCGGGCGGCAACAAGGCCCACGGGGTGATTTGACTCAAAGCGCTCGGCGGTCATGAGAGGCCGCCGGTGGAGCCGGGGAGCGTGCAGGTTCGCGAAGAACGCAGGCCGCCCGCGGCAAACTAAACCAGCACTGTCTGGCAACGCCAGGGCCAGGCTCCCCGGTCGTGTGACCCTTTGGTTTGTTTGCGCGCGATGAACATCGAAAAAGTGTAGCAGTTAGCTGACAGCCCCTCGACGGCGGGTACGCCGTCGGCCTTGCAGGCCGCGTCGGGCCAGGAGGCCCGACCCTTCGCCAGGCACACACAGTCCACAGGACTGTGTGTGTCCGGACTCAGCCCCCAAGGGGATCCGGCCGGCTTGGGAGCGGCCCGGCGCTCGGCCGGCTCGCTCATGGGCGTTCGAACTTGAAGACGGCCACGCTGGCCATCATGTTCGGCCAGCGGCTGATCTTGCGGCCCTTTTGCATGCCGAAGGCGTCCAGCACACGCAGCCCTTCACGCCGCGCCAGCACCTCGAAATCGGCATGCGTGCCGACCCGGATGTTTGGCGTGTCGTACCACTCGTAGGGCAGCGTCTTGGTCACCGGCATGCGGCCGAAGGCGACGTGCAGCCGGTTGGCCCAATAGGCAAAGTTGGGAAAGCTGACGATGCCCACACGCCCGACGCGCGCCGTCTCGTGCAGCATGCGCTGCGTGTGGCGCAGGTGTTGCAAG
>DASQOS010000189.1:0-4827 GCA_035644375.1 Rhizobacter sp. | reverse complement strand
ATGGCGATCGACCTGCCGACCTTCAAGCGCGAGATCGACACCTCGCTGCGCATGGCGGCCGACAAGGCGGCGAAGAAGTGAGGTTCATCCTCAAGCGAGAGGAAAAAACACGCTGCCGACCGTCGCTTGGCAATCGACGTTTGCAGAGGGCAAACGCAGAATTCGGCTGCGCCCTCTGCAGGCGGTCTTGCGACACCCGCCTCAGCTCTGAAACCCCTTTAACCGGAGTTCAACATGGCCATCGATGAATCCAAACTGAATGCCTTCATGGGCAACTTCGTCAACGACCTCGGCGCCGTGATGCACGCGGCCACCATCGTGCTGGGCGACCGGCTCGGGCTGTACAAGAAACTCGCCGAAGGCGAGAGCACGGTCGAAGCGCTGGCACGCAGCACCGAAACCGACGCGCGCTATTTGCGCGAGTGGTTGTCGGCGCAGGCCGCCAGCGGCTACGTGCAATACCACCCCGCGACCGACACCTTCAGCCTGAGCGAGGAGCAATCCTTGGCGCTGGCGCAAGAGGGCAGTCCGGCGTTCATCCCTGGGGCCTTTCAGATCGCCGTGGCGCAGTTCAAGGCGATCCCGAAGATGGAGAAGGCGTTCAGGACCGGCCTCGGGCTCGGCTGGCACGAGCACGATGCGTCGCTGTTCCACGGCACCGAGCGCTTCTTCCGTCCGGGCTATGCCGCCAACCTGGTCGACCAGTGGCTGCCCGCGCTGGACGGCGTCGAGCCGAAGTTGAAAGCCGGCGCGCGTGTCGCCGATGTCGGCTGCGGACACGGCGCTTCGACGCTGATCATGGCGCAGGCCTATCCGGCATCGACCTTCGTCGGCTTCGACTACCACGAGCCATCGGTCGCCTACGCGCGCGCGGCGGCCAAGAAAGCCGGCCTGAGCGACCGCGTCAGCTTCGAAGTGGCGGCCGCCAAGGACTACCCGGGCCACGACTACGACCTGGTGGCCGTCTTCGACTGCCTGCACGACATGGGCGATCCGGTCGGCGCCTCGGCGCACGTGCGGCAAAGCCTCAAGAGCGATGGCGCTTGGATGATCGTCGAGCCGTTTGCCAACGACCGGTTGGAGGACAACCTGAATCCGGTGGGCCGCATCTTCTACTCGGCATCGACCTTCATCTGCACGCCGGCCTCGCGCTCGCAGGAGGTCGGCCTGTGCCTGGGCGCACAGGCCGGCGAGGCGCGCATGCGCGAGGTGGTGAGCCGCGGCGGCTTTGCGAACTTCCGGCGCGCGACCGAGACGCCTTTCAACCTGGTCTACGAAGCGCGCCCGTGAGCTTCAGCGGAATGGCCGTGGTGCGCGCGGCCATTCCACAGCTGAGGGTCTCTTTTCATCTTGTGGGATGAAGTGATGCGGCGCCGCGTCAAAATTTTCCATCACCGAGGATTGTTCATCACGATGCGAAACGTCGGTGCTAAGTCATTGCTTTTATTGGGTTAAATAAATCTCCTGGCGTTTGTGCAAGGTGGCTGTTGCAGCGCGGGCTGTTTGTAAGCTGACGCGTACTTTGCATTTTTCATAACCCGAGCAGGAGAACTTCAAGTGACTCACCCCAACCGTGAAAAGCAAGTGGCCGCCCTGGCCAAAGAGTGGGCCGAAAACCCGAGGTGGAAAGGCATCAAGCGCACTTATACGGCGGCGGATGTGGTGCGCCTGCGGGGTTCGCTGCAGATCGAGCACACGATCGCCCAACGCGGCGCAGAAAAGCTCTGGCATTTGGTGAACCACGAGCCCTTCGTCAGCACGCTGGGCGCACTGACCGGCAACCAGGCCATGCAGCAGGTCAAGGCCGGCCTGAAGGCGATCTACCTGTCGGGTTGGCAGGTGGCCGGCGATGCCAACAGCAACGGCGAGATGTACCCCGACCAGTCTCTCTATTCAGTGGACTCGGTGCCCAAGGCCGTGAAACGGATCAACAACACCTTCCAGCGTGCCGACCAGATCCAGTGGGCCGAAGGCAAGAACGACATCGACTACTTCGCGCCCATCGTGGCCGATGCCGAGGCCGGTTTTGGCGGCGTGCTGAATGCGTTCGAGCTGATGAAGGCCATGATCGAGGCGGGTGCGGCGGGCGTGCACTTCGAGGATCAACTGGCCGCCGCCAAGAAGTGCGGCCACATGGGCGGCAAGGTGCTGGTGCCGACGCGCGAGGCGGTGTCCAAGCTGGTCGCGGCACGGCTGGCGGCCGACGTGATGGGAACGCCGACCATCCTGCTGGCGCGCACCGACGCCGAAGCCGGCGACCTGATCACCAGCGACGTCGACGCGAACGACAAACCGTTTTGCACCGGCGAGCGCACGGTCGAAGGCTTTTACCGCACGCGAGCCGGCATGGGCCAGGCGATCAGCCGCGGCCTGGCGTATGCGCCGTTTGTCGACATGCTGTGGTGCGAAACCGGCAAGCCCGACCTGGCCTTCGCCAAGGACTACGCCGAGGCCATCCGGCGCAAGTTCCCCGGCAAGCTGCTGGCCTACAACTGCTCGCCCTCGTTCAACTGGAAGAAGAACCTGGACGACGCGACCATTGCCAAGTTCCAGCGCGAGCTGGGCGCCATGGGCTACAAGTTCCAGTTCATCACCTTGGCGGGTTTCCATCAGCTCAACCACGGCATGTTCGAGTTGGCCTACGGCTACGCGCGCCAGAACATGACCGCGTTCGTCGAACTGCAAGAAAAGGAATTCGCCGCGGCCGAGCGCGGCTTCACCGCCGTCAAGCACCAGCGCGAGGTGGGCACCGGTTACTTCGATTCGGTCACCACGACGATTGAACGCGAGTCGTCGACCGGCGCGCTCAAGGGTTCGACCGAAGATGAACAGTTCTTCGAGCCGGAGCACGCCTGACCTGCAGGTGCCGAAGCGTCTTTCTGCACATGAAGACGCATCGGCCTTGCACGCCCTGGCTTTTGCATTGAAGGGCGGCCGCCGGTGTTTCCGCACGAACTGACCGACCTGCGGGCCTTCGACATTGCCGGCGCGCTGCTCGAGGGGTTCAACCGCCACTACACGCTGTTTCGTGCGGCCAGCGCCAAGGCCAAGCGGCTGTTCGAGCGGGCCGACTGGCACGCGCAGCAACGGCTGCAGCGCGAGCGCATCGAGTACTACGACCTGCGCGTGAGCGAATCGGTTGAGCGGCTGGCGAGCGAGTTCGGCGCCCGAGACCTGTCGACCGAGGTGTGGCAGCAAGTCAAGCTGCACTACATCGGCCGGTTGACCAACCACCATCAGCCGGAACTGGCCGAGACTTTTTTCAACTCGGTGACGACGCGCATTCTGGCGCGCGACTACTTCCACAACTCGTTCATCTTCGTGCGCCCCGCCGTCAGCACCGAATACATCGAAGACGAAGCGCCCGGTGCCGTGCCCACCTACCGCGCCTATTACCCGGCCATGGATTCGTTGCACGAGACCTTTCGGCGCATCGTCACCAACATGCAGCTGGAGTGCGAGTTTGAAGACCTGGAGCGCGATGTCGGCTGGGTGGTGGAGGCGGTGGCGGCGCACATGGGCGAGTTTTCTGCGCGCGCCAACTTTCAGGTGCAGGTGTTGTCATCGCTCTTTTTTCGCAACAAGGGCGCCTACCTGGTCGGCAAGCTGATCAACGGCTGGAGCGAGTGGCCGTTTGCCTTGCCCATCCTGCATGCCGACGGTGGCCGGCTGGTGATCGATACCGCGCTGTTCGGTGAAGACGACCTGCAGCTGCTGTTCAGCTTTGCGCGCGCGTATTTCATGGTCGACACCGAGGTGCCGTCGGCTTGCGTGCAATTCTTGAGCGCGCTGATGCCCAACAAGCCGCGTGCCGAGATCTACAACGCCATTGGCCTGCAAAAGCACGGCAAGAACCTTTTTTACCGCGACTTTCTGGCGCACCTGCGCCACAGCAGCGACCGCCTGCGCATTGCGCAGGGCATCAAGGGCATGGTCATGCTGGTGTTCGATCTGCCGTCGTTTCCCTATGTGTTCAAGGTCATCAAGGACAGCTTTCCGCCGCAAAAAGAAACCACGCGCGAACTCGTCAAGCAGAAGTACCTGCTCGTCAAGCAACACGACCGCGCGGGCCGCATGGCCGACACGCTGGAGTTTGCCAACGTCGCGTTCCCCAGGTCGCGCTTCGACGAGGAACTGGTGGCCGAACTGAAGCAGTGTTGCGCCGGCGCGGTCGATGAACGTGGCGACGAGATCGTGCTGCGCCATGTGTACATCGAGCGCCGCATGGTGCCGCTCAACCTGTTTTTGCAAGACGCCACGCCGCCGCAGCTGGAGCACGCGGTGCTGGAGTACGGCAACGCCATCAAGGACATGGTGGCCACCAACATCTTTCCTGGCGACATGCTGTGGAAGAACTTTGGCGTGACGCGGCACGGCAAGGTGGTGTTCTACGACTACGACGAGATCGAGTACCTGACGGACTGCCATTTCCGCCGCGTGCCGCTGCCGCGCAACCCGGAAGAAGACATGTCGGCCGAGGTCTGGTTTCCGGTCGGGCCACGCGACGTGTTCCCCGAGACCTTTGCGCCTTTTTTGCTGGGCAACCCGGCCGTGCGCAAGGCCTTCATGGCCACCCATGCCGATTTGCTCGATGTCGATTTTTGGCAGCGTCACCGCGAGCGCATTCTGGCGGGCCACGTGCACGACGTGTTTCCGTACGAGCCGGCGCGTCGCTTCAGTCACAAGCACGCCATGTTCAGGAAAGAACCGGCGGTTGAGGTCGACGGCTGAGTTCAATCGGTACTGCGTGCGGCGGCCCGGGTCGGCGTGGCGTTTGCCATTGCCGATGCCTTCAGCCGCTCGCCCAGAAAATGGGCCAACCCAGTG
>DASQOS010000188.1:0-4189 GCA_035644375.1 Rhizobacter sp. | reverse complement strand
TGCGCCAGCACCAGCGCCGCGAAGATGCCGCACGGGCCGAAGCCGACCACCAAGGGACGCGGGCGTTCGTCCGCATAGAAGTCGGCCGGCGCATGGCCGACGAAGCGGTAGCCGGTATCCGGCGCGACACGTACATGCGGGTCGCCGGCAAACTTCTGCAGCAGCGCCGCCTCGCGCTCGCCGACATCACAGTCCACCGTGTAGATCAGCACGATCGCACTCTTCTTGCGCGCATCGAAGCTGCGCTTGAAGACGGTGAACGACTTCAGCTCGGCATCGGCGACGCCCAACCGCGCAACGACGGCCGACTGCAGCGCGGCTTCGTCGTGGTTCAGCGGCAGTTTGAGTTCGGTGACGCGCAACATGTCAGAGCTTGCCGAAGGTCGAGTCGCCACCGCTTTGCGACTCTTCCAGCTGTTCAGCAGTGCGCATCTCGTCCGGCGGCCCGTCTTCCAGCGGCGGCTCCACGGCCTCTTCGATGGGCTCGTCGTCGTGCAGCAGGAAACCGCCCGACTGGTGCTTCCACAGCATCGCGTAGTGGCCGTCGCGCGCCAGCAGTTCGTCGTGTGTGCCCTGCTCGATGATGCGACCCTGGTCCAGCACCACCAGCCGGTCCATGCGTGCGATGGTCGACAGCCGGTGCGCGATCGCGATCACGGTCTTGCCCTCCATCAGGCCCTGCAGCTGGTCCTGGATCGCGTGTTCGACCTCGCTGTCGAGCGCCGAGGTGGCTTCGTCGAGCACCAGGATCGGCGCGTCTTTCAGCACCACACGCGCGATCGCGATGCGCTGGCGTTGCCCGCCGCTGAGCTTGACACCGCGCTCGCCGACGTGGGCCTCGTAGCCGTTGCGCTGCTTCCAGTCCTGCAGTTCGAGGATGAAGGCGTGCGCCTCGGCCTTGCGCGCCGCGGCCTCGATCTGCGCCTGCGTAGCACCCGGACGGCCATAGCCGATGTTGGCGGCGATCGAGCGGTGCAGCAGCGAGGTGTCCTGCGTGACCAGGCCGATCGCGCCGCGCAGGCTTTCTTGCGTCACGCTGGCGATGTCTTGCCCGTCGATGCGGATCGCACCGTGCTCGACCGAATGAAAGCGCAGCAGCAGGTTGACCAGCGTCGACTTGCCGGCGCCCGATCGCCCCACCAGTCCGACACGTTCGCCGGGGCGGATGGTCAGGTCGAAGTCCTGCAGCACCAGCTTGCCGTCGGTGCGGCCGTAGCCAAAGCTCAGGTGGTCGAAGCGGATCTCGCCATGCGGCACCTGCAGTTCGGTGGCGTGCGGCGCATCGACCAGCGTGTGCGGCACGGCGATGGTCTCCATGCCTTCTTGCACCACGCCGACGTTCTCGAAGATGCCGGTCACTTCCCAGCTCACCCAGCCGGCCACGTTGGCGATCTGCCAGGCCAGCGGCAAGGCCGTCGCGACGATGCCGGCGCTGATCTGGCCGTGGCCCCACAGCGTGATGCCGATCGCCGCGGTGCTGACCAAGAGCGTCGCGTTCATCACCGACAGCGTGACCATGAAGCGCGTGATCAGCCGCATGTGGGCCTTCAGGCTGCCGGTGTGGTCGTCGATCGCGTCGCGCACATAAGCGTCTTCGTCGCGTGCGCGGGCAAACAGCTTGACGGTGAGGATGTTGGTGTAGCTGTCGACCACGCGGCCCATCACCAGCGAGCGCAGTTCGGAGCTGAGCTTGGCCAGGTCGCGCATGCGCGGCACGAAGTAACGCAAGAAGAAGACATAACCGCCAAACCACAGCACCGTGGGAATGGCGAGCCGCCAGTCGGCCAGCGCCATCAGCACCAGCGCGCTCAGGCCGTAGATCACGATGTACCAGATGGCGCGGATGCTGGCGACCACGCATTCGCGCAGCGAGGCCGCGGTCTGCACCACGCGGTTGGCGATGCGGCCGGCGAAATCGTTCTGGAAGAACGGCCAGCCCTGGCGCACCACGTGCCAGTGGCTTTGCCAGCGGATCAGGCTGGTGACGCCCGGCACCACCGCGTTGTTGCGCACCAGGCTGTCGGCCAGCAGCGTGAGCGGCCGGCCGATCAGCAGCAACGCCGCCATCGTCAGCAAGGTCGGTGTCGCATTGGCGAACGCGACGGCGCGATCACTGGCCTGCATCAGCGTGACCAGTTTGCCGATGAAGACCGGGATCAGCGTGTCGATCATCGCCACCGCGAGGCCGGTGACGAACATGGCCGCGTAGAGGCCCTTGGTCTGGCGGATGAAGTGCCAGTAGAAGGCGAACAGGCCCGCAGGCGGCGTCGTGCCCGGCGCGCGGGTCGGGTGGATGCGGGATTCGAAGAACGAGAACATGGGGGAGCCGGATTGTCCGGCATCGGCCGTGGCCTTGCAGCGCGTCAGCGGAAGGCGTCGACGCGCTGCATGCCCATCAGCGGCTCGAGCAGCCGCGCCAGCGGCCCCAGGCCGTTGTAGCGCACCGCCACCTTGTGGGCGTAGCTGAAGAAACGCGGCAGGTCTTCGCTGTACTTGGGCTTGCCATCGCGGTGCTTCAGGCGGCAAAAAATGCCCAGCACCTTCAGGTGGCGCTGCAGCCCCATCCATTCGAGCTGCTTCCAGAACTCGCCGAAATCATCCGGCACCGGCAGGCCGGCCTGGCGGGCCTGCTGCCAGTAGCGGATCGCCCAGTCGATTTCCTGATCTTCTTCCCACGAAATGAAAGCGTCGCGCAGCAGCGAAGCGATGTCGTAGCCGATCGGCCCGCGCACCGCGTCCTGAAAATCCAGGATGCCGGGGTTGCCCTGTTCGGACGGGCACACCATCAGATTGCGCGGCATGTAGTCGCGGTGCACCGCCACCGTGGCCTGGGCGAGCGCGCTGCCGACCAGCGCATCGCAGGTCTTTTGCCAATGCCCTTGCTGCTCGGGCGTCCAGGTCACGCCGTGCTCGCGGTCCACGCACCACTCGGGAAACAGCGCCAGTTCGCGCCGCAGCAAGGCGTCGTCGTAAGCCGGCAACGCGCCCGCGTCGGCGCGCAGCTGCCACTGCACCAACGCGGCAACGGCGTCGCGCATCAGGCGGTCGGCGGCCTTGGCATCGGCGCCGGCCTGCGCCTCTTGCAGCGAGGCCAGGTACAGCTGCGAACCCAGGTCGGTGAGCAGCAAAAAGCCATGCGCGGTGTCTTGTTCGAGCACACGCGGCGCGTTCAGCCCGGCCGCCTGCAGCTGGCCGGCCACGGCGACGAACGGCCGCACGTCTTCTTGCGGCGGCGGCGCGTCCATCACGATGAAGGTCCGGTCGGCGCCGTCGATGCGGAAGTAACGGCGGAAACTGGCGTCGGCGCTGGCCGGCCGCAAACTCGCCGGGGCCAGCCCATGGCGTGTCAGGCCGGCAAGCCACTGCGTGAATGCGTCGCGCCGCGCGGCGTCGGGCCAGACGATGGGGGCGGGAGAAGATCCGGGGGCTGACATGGGCAAGGGCATCGGCGGGCAGGTTCTGTCGAGGGCGCATGGCCAAACCCTCGGTGGATAATCGCGGATTCTACGAATCGCCCTTCTTGCGCCGCAGCGCCCCCGTCGAGAAGGGGCTTTGCAGCCGGGAGACACGGCCCGCCTGTCACCTACAGCACTCAGTCCGCGTCCTTGTTGAGTCCGTTGCGCCCCCATCGTCGTGCCCTTGTGCGCCGCCTGCCGGTCGGTCTGCGCAGGGGCCTGGCCGCCCTCGCCGCGCTGCCGTTGCTGCTGCTCCTGACGACGCGCTTGCAGCAAGAGGCGCACGCGCAAACCAGCGGCACGCCGCCCGCGGCTGCGGGGTCGGTGGTCAAGTCCATGCGGGTGACACGCGAGCCGATGGCCGCGGTGGCCGCTGCGTCGGCGCCGGCGACAGCCGCCAGCGAAGCTCCGTTGGAGGTCCAGGCGGTCGACATCCGTACGCGCCCGGATGTCGACATGGTGGCCGAGGGCGAAGCCGAATTGCACCAAGGCAAGATCACGCTGCGTGCCGACCGGCTGAGCTACCAACAAGCGAACGACACGGCACGCGCCACCGGCCACGTGCTGCTGACGCGCGACGGCAACCGCTACGGCGGATCGGAGCTGGAGCTGCAGGTGCAGCGCTTCGAAGGCTACTTTCTCAGCCCGACTTATTTCTTCTCGCGCATGAAGGCCGGCGGCAGCGCCCAGCGAATGGACTTTCTGGGCGAAGACGTCGCCGTCGCCCACAACGC
>DASQOS010000187.1:0-3758 GCA_035644375.1 Rhizobacter sp. | reverse complement strand
AACGAGGTGCTGCTGTGGGTCGCCAAGGGCTTCACGCTGCCCGAGATCGGCATCCAGCTCAACCTGTCGCGCCACACCATTGCCGACTACGTCAAGCAGATCTACCGCAAGCTGAATGTCAGCTCGCGCGCAGAGGCCGCGCTGGAGGCTCAGCGTCTCGGCCTGTTTCGCCGCTGAGCCAGTGGCACCGGCACGATGATCGGACGGCTCAGCGGGCTCCTGGCAGAAAAAAATCCCCCCCAGCTGCTGGTGGATGTGAACGGCGTCGGCTACGAAGTCGACGTGCCGATGAGCACCTTCTACAACCTGCCCCCCTTGGGCGAACGGGTCACGCTGCTCACGCACTTCGTGGTGCGCGAGGACGCCCAGGTGCTGTTCGGCTTTCTCACCGGCTCTGAGCGCACGACCTTTCGCCAGCTCATCAAAATTTCCGGTGTCGGCCCGCGCATGGCGCTGTCGATTCTGTCGGGCTTGAGCGTCACCGAGCTGGCGCAGGCGATCTCGCTGCAAGACAGCGCCCGGCTGGTCAAGGTGCCCGGCATCGGCAAGAAAACCGCCGAGCGCCTGCTGCTGGAACTCAAGGGCAAACTGGGTGCCGACCTGGCCTTGCCGGCCAGCGTGTCGAGTGAAGCCCAGGCCGACATCCTTCAAGCGCTGGTCGCTCTGGGATACAGCGACCGCGAAGCGTCAGCCGCATTGAAAAGCCTGCCGCCCGAGACCAGCGTCAGCGACGGCATCAAACTGGCGTTAAGGTCTCAAGCAAGGTAAGGACCTACACGGCCTCTGAAACCGGGTCTCACTGACGTTTGCTTACGCTTTGCGCCCCACCCAGGCAAGGGGTGCAGGCCGTTCGGGCGGCATCTTCTCCTTAGACTTGAACGGAACGGCCACACCCAAAAATCACATGTCTGAGCCCATCAGTCCTTATCTCGTCAATCGAGTCGAGCGCTCATTGCGCAAGCGTCTCGACAGCGACATCCGCCCGCATCTGCTGCGCTGTGCGGCGCATGCCGAAGGCGTCGATGCGTTCATGGCCGCCGCGGCACGGCTGTTGGTCGATGCCCGGGAGCGCGAACACTGGCTTGCATCGTGGTCGCCGCGACGTCGGCATCGGGATCCTGAAGCCGATGAAACGGCTGCGCCAGACATCACCGCCCCGGGCGAGCTGGATCTGAATCTGAATTTGACCTCGGCCTCGCATACGCCGGGTCTGCAGGTCAAACCCTATCAGCTGGAACGCTTGCGCAAAGCGCTGGCCTTCGAGGTCGGACCCGTGGCCAAGCTGCTCATCGAAACAGAATCTCAGCAATCGACCTCCATGGCTGAATTGCTGACGCGACTGCAGACCCACCTGGAAGACCAGCTCCAGCGCCAGCGCTTCCTCGACTCGGTCACCGCAGCAGAGTAGCGCCAGGTTCCGCCGGCGCGGTTCGGCATCCGGCGGCCGTTCACATCCCGTGCTTCATGTCGTGCATCGCGTCGGCGGCTTCGACATTCACCTGCACCGTCACCTCACCGGCCTTTTCGAACTTCAGCGTCATTGGAAAGTGATCGCCCTGTTGCAGCGGCGCTTTCAGGCCGACGAGCATGACGTGCAACGCGCCCGGCTTCAGCTCGACCGTCTGGCCGGCGGGGACATCGACGGCATCCAGCCGGCGCATGTGCATCACGTCGCCCTCCATCGTCATGCGGTGCAGCTCGACGCTCTTCGCCACATCGGCGCTGGCAGACAGCAGGCGGTCGTCGGCGCCTTTGTTGGTCAGCGTCAGGTACGCACCGCCTGTGGGCTGGGCCGCCGTCGTGGCCCGTGCATAGGGATGGCCGATGCTGATCGCGCCCAGCTGGAACGAATGGGCGTGCGACAGCACAGTGGCTGCGCTCAGTGCAACCGTAGCGAGCAGTGAAGTCAGTTTCATGGGGGTCCTTGGTTGAATGGTCAGAGGTCATAGCGCAGTGCAGCGCTCACGGGGTGCAAGGCCTTGCGCCACCGCATCGTGGACATAATGCGGCATGAGCATCCAGACCGACGAATTCGAGCCCCTTCGCCGCGAAGGCGGTGCTTCGTCCCCGGACCGCCGGGTGGTCAGTGCCGCACCCGCCTCACCCAACGAAGAAGCGATCGAACGCGCGCTGCGGCCCAAAGGGCTGGCCGAGTACGTGGGCCAGGTCAAGGCGCGCGAGCAGCTCGAGATCTTCATCGGCGCCGCCAAAATGCGCAGCGAGGCGATGGACCACGTGCTGCTGTTCGGCCCACCAGGCCTGGGCAAGACGACGCTCAGCCACATCATCGCCAACGAACTCGGCGTGAACCTGCGCCAGACCTCGGGCCCGGTGCTCGAAAAGCCGAAGGACCTGGCCGCGATCCTGACCAACCTGGAGCGCAACGATGTGCTCTTCATCGACGAGATCCACCGCCTGTCGCCGGTGGTCGAAGAAATCCTCTATCCCGCGCTGGAGGACTACCAGATCGACATCATGATCGGCGAAGGCCCGGCCGCACGGTCGATCAAGCTCGACCTGCAGCCGTTCACGCTGGTCGGCGCCACCACACGCGCCGGCATGCTGACCAACCCGTTGCGCGACCGCTTTGGCATCGTCACGCGCCTGGAGTTCTATACCGCCGACGAACTGGCGCGCATCGTCAACCGCTCGGCCGGTTTGCTCCACGTGCCGACCGATGCCGAAGGTGCGTTCGAGATCGCACGCCGTTCACGCGGCACGCCGCGCATTGCGAATCGGCTGTTGCGCCGCGTGCGCGATTATGCCGACGTGAAAGGCAATGGCGCCATCAACAAGGCCTTGGCCGACAAGGCGCTGGCGATGCTCGACGTCGACCCGCACGGCCTCGACGTGATGGACCGCAAGCTGCTTGAAGCGGTGATCCACCGTTTTGCCGGCGGCCCGGTGGGGCTGGACAGCGTGGCCGCGGCGATTGGCGAAGAACGCGACACGATCGAAGACGTGATCGAGCCGTATCTGATTCAGCAAGGCTATTTGCAGCGCACGCCGCGCGGCCGAATGGCCACGGCGGCGGCCTACCGTCACCTGGGCATCACGCCACCGCAAAGCGCCAACGACTTGTTCGAGAGTTGAGCCAAGGCCCCTCTGCGGTCAGCGGCGTTCCACGATCAACGGCACCAGTTTCAGCGCCTCGCGCACGCGGTCGGCCGCGTCCTGCGCTTCGCTGCGGTTCGGGTAAGGCCCGGCCTGCAGACGGAACAAGCCCGGGTCCTTGAACACCGCCATCAGCGGCGCGAGCCAATCCAGTTCGTCGGAGACGCGGCTCTGGAACGCTTCGGCCCCACCGCGTTCGCGAAACGCGCCGAGCTGAACCCAGTAGCCCTTGGCCGCGTCGGAGAACGCGCGCTCCGGCGCGGTCGCCGTCGGCGCCACCGCCACCGTGGGTGCCGCAATCGGTTCTGCGCCGGCGGGTGCTGTGGGTGCGATCTCTTTGACCGCATCGGCCGACGCGACGGCGGTGGCCGGCGCCGGGTCGCTTGCATCGCGCCGCCATGAACCGGTGCGTATCTGCTCGTGCGTCAGCCGCTCTATTTCCACCGGCGCCACCGCGTTCAAGAGGCCGAGCTTCAAGGCCGCGGTGTAGCTGAGATCGATGATGCGGCCAGAATGAAACGGGCCACGGTCGTTCACCCGCACGATGACCTCGCGGCCGTTGGCCGGGTTGCGCACGCGGGCGTAGCTCGGGATCGGCATCGTCTTGTGCGCCGCCGTCATCGCGTACATGTTGTAGACCTCGC
>DASQOS010000186.1:0-7996 GCA_035644375.1 Rhizobacter sp. | reverse complement strand
TGAAGGTGGGGTGAAGGCGGGTGGCGCCATATGCAAATAGGAGTTATTATCATTTGCGTCACTCTCCCCAGTTTGCGACCCGTTTCATCCCAGCTCCCGTGCCATGTCTTTGTCCCGGCTTTCCGACCTGCCCAACGGTGCCCGCGGCACCGTGTTGGGCGTGAGCGCAAGGGCTTCGCCGGCCGACTTGCAATTGCTGCGGCGCCTGGGCGAACTGGGTTTCTTGCCGGGTGAACCCGTGCACTTGTTGCGCCGGGGGCCTGGCGGCCGTGAACCGATTGCCGTGCAGATCGGCGAAACCCTGTTCGCCTTGCGTCAGATCGAAGCTGCATGCGTCGAGGTGTCGGTGCCATGAGCGCTGAAGCCGTTCAACCGCTGCTGCGTCTGGCCCTGGTGGGCAACCCGAACTGCGGCAAGACGGCGTTGTTCAACCTGCTCACCGGCGCGCGGCAAAAGGTCGCCAATTACGCAGGGGTCACGGTCGAGCGCAAGGTCGGCACGGTGACGCTGCGCGATGGACGCGCGGTGTCGGTGATCGACCTGCCGGGCGCCTACAGTCTCACGCCGTCCACGCCCGACGAAGAAATCACCCGCGAGATGGTGATGGGCCAGCGAGCCGGCGAACCTGCGCCAGATGCGCTGGTGGCCGTCGTCGATGCGACCAACTTGCCGATGAACCTGCGTCTGGTGCTCGAACTCAAGCGCCTGGGCCGGCCGATGATCGTCTCGCTGAACATGGCCGATGTGGCTCGTAAACAGGGGCTGAAGATCGATGTGCCGCGGCTCGCTGCCGAACTGGGCCTGCCTGTGGTCGAGACCGTGGCGGTGCAAAGCCATGGGCACGACGCCTTGCTGGCGCAGATCGAGCAGCAAGCCGCCTGGACCGCGCCGGCCGCCGCCCACACGGCCGAGCCCTCGTCCGGTGAACTGCAGCGCGAAGTGCGGCGCATCCTGGCGCTGGCTGCGCCCGGCGCGATGCAGTTCAAGCGCTTCAACCATCGGCTCGACGCGGTGGTGATGCACCCGGTCTGGGGCCTGGGCCTTCTGGCTCTGCTGTTGTTCCTGATGTTTCAGGCGGTCTTCGCCTGGGCCAACGTGCCGATGGACGCCATCAAGAACAGCGTGGCCTTTTTGGGTGAACAGGTCAACCAGCACATGGCCGACGGTCCGTTGCGCAGCCTCATCGTCGACGGTGTGATTGCCGGTGCCGGCGGCGTGCTGGTGTTTTTGCCGCAGATCCTGATCCTGTTCTTTTTCATCCTGCTGCTGGAGGATTCGGGTTACCTGCCGCGCGCCGCCTTTTTGCTCGACAACGTGATGGGCAAGGTCGGCTTGTCGGGCCGGGCGTTCATTCCGCTGTTGTCCAGCTTTGCTTGCGCCATCCCCGGCATCATGGCCACGCGCACGATCCCGCACTGGCGTGACCGGTTGGCCACCATCATGGTGGCGCCACTGATGACCTGCTCGGCCCGCTTGCCGGTGTATGCATTGCTGATCGGTGCCTTCGTACCCTCGCGCAGTGTGGGCGTGTTCAATCTGCAAGGGCTGACCTTGTTCGCCTTGTACCTGGCGGGCGTTCTGTCTGCCATGGCGGTAGCCTGGCTGCTCAAGCGTGCCTGGACCCAATCCAGCTACCAGCCGCTGATGCTGGAACTGCCGCCCTACCGTTGGCCGAACGCGCGCAATCTGCTGCTGGGCTTGTGGGAGCGCGCGCGCATCTTCATCCAGCGCGTTGGCGGCATCATCTTTTCGCTGACCGTCGTGCTGTGGTTTTTGGCGTCGTACCCTGCTGCGCCTGCCGGGGCGACGGCACCGGCCATCACCTACAGCCTGGCCGGCCAGCTTGGCCAGGCCTTGCAGCACGTGTTTGCGCCCATCGGCTTCAACTGGCAAATCTCGATCGCCTTGGTGCCCGGCCTCGCCGCCCGAGAAGTGGCGGTCGGGGCGCTGGGCACCGTGTATGCGCTCTCGGCGACCCAGGGCGAAGTGGCCAACGCGCTGCTGCCGGTGATCGCGAAGACCTGGTCGCTGGCGACAGCGTTCTCGCTGTTGGCGTGGTACGTGTTCGCGCCTCAATGCCTGTCCACGCTGGCTGTGGTCAAACGCGAGACGAATTCCTGGCGCTATCCGCTGATCATGGCCGCCTATATGTTTGCGTTGGCCTATGCCGCGTCGTTCGTGACCTACCGCGTCACGCTTTGGTTCGGGAGTTGATGACCATGCAAGAACTGTTTGTGGCCTTGATGGTGTTTGCATGCACGGCCTACGCCGTGTGGAGCTTGCTGCCCAGAACGCTGCGCCGTGAGCTGGCGCAGCGCGCCGAGCACTGGCCCTTGCCTCGGCCGCTGGCCAGCCGCGTGAAACGTGCAGCGCAGGCGCCGTCGGGATGCGGCTGCGACGGTTGCGACGGCAAGTCACCGGTGGCCCCGCCTGCCGGCGCGGTTCAGCCGATTCGCCTTCACCGGGCGGCGCGTCGATAAGACCGCTCAAGGCAAGCTCACTCGCGTGAATCCAATTTTTGGATGGCTGCTCGCAGCAGCTGCCGTGGTGGTCGGATGGACCCCTTATGGCTGGCAAGGAGCGGTGGCCATGCTCACTGCGGTGGCGTTTTGGCTGCTGCTGCAATTCAACCGCGCGCTGCGCGTGATGAAGAACGCGGCCAATACGCCGGTCGGGCATGTCGACAGCGCGGTGATGCTCAACGCCAAGCTGAACCCCGGCATGACGCTGATGCAGGTCGTGACGCTGACCCGAAGCCTGGGCCAGCACATCTCGGACTCGCCTGAAACCTGGTCCTGGACCGATGCCGGCGGCAGCGGTGTGACGCTGGTGTTCGATGGCGCCAAGCTGAGCCGCTGGAACTTGACGCGGCCCGAGGCCTCGCCCACCGCGTGAGCTTGTTTCAACGCTTCTCGCAGTGAACAACCAGCGCGCTTCACGCATGTCCGTAAAATCGCGGACTTGACTGCATTTCCCACAGGAGCCCCGCCATGTCGATGGCCGATCGCGACGGAAAAATCTGGATGGACGGGCAACTGGTGGAATGGCGCGACGCCAAGATCCATGTGTTGTCTCACACGCTGCACTATGGCTGCGGCGCCTTCGAGGGCGTGCGCGCCTACAAGACTGCCCAGGGAACAGCCATCTTTCGCCTGCAGGAGCACACCCAACGCTTGTTCAACAGCGCCAAGATCCTGCGCATGAAGATTCCGTTCTCGATGGACGAGGTGCTGCAGGCGCAGCGAACCGTGGTGCGCGAGAACAAGCTGGAAAGCTGCTACCTGCGCCCACTGGCCTGGATCGGCTCTGAAAAGCTCGGCGTCAGCCCCAAAGGCAACACGATCCACGTGATGATCGCGGCCTGGTCCTGGGGTGCCTACCTGGGTGACGAAGGCCTCAAGCACGGCATTCGCGTCAAGACCAGCAGCTACACGCGCCACCACGTCAATATCACGATGACGCAGGCCAAAGCGGTGAGCAACTACACCAACTCGATCCTCGCCAACATGGAAGCCACCGACGATGGCTACGACGAGGCGCTGCTGCTGGACGCGTCCGGCTTCGTCAGCGAGGGCGCGGGCGAAAACATCTTCGTGATCAAGAACGGCGTGGTCTACACGCCCGACCTGTCGGCCGGTGCGCTGAACGGCATCACGCGCAACACCATCTTCGCGATCTGCGAAGACCTGGGGCTCAAGCTTGTCGAGAGGCGCATCACGCGCGACGAGGTCTACATCAGCGACGAAGCTTTCTTCACCGGCACCGCGGCCGAAGTGACGCCCATCCGCGAACTCGACCGCATCGAGATCGGCAAAGGCTCGCGTGGTCCCATCACCGAAAAGATCCAGGCCGCGTTCTTCGACATTGTCAACGGACGCAATCCCAAGTACGCCGAATGGCTGACCGCCGTTTGAAGGAAGCATCGCCATGAGCAAGATACAAGTACCGGTGGAAGTCACCGCCCACGACCTGCAGGGCCCGGGCGTGATCGCCTGCCCGAACCCCAAAATGACGCTGTGGAGCGCCCACCCCAAGGTGTTCATCGACGTGGTGTCCACCGGCGAAGGCAAGTGTCCGTACTGCGGTACGGTCTACAAGCTCAAGGCGGGTGAAAAGGTCCACGCCCATTGACCCCCCGGGCCGCTCGTCGCACGGCGGCCTCGAACCCGGACTGCGCGCCACACGCCTTGCCATGACCCGCACGCTCGTCGTGGCACCCCAGTGGATTGGCGACGCCGTGATGTCCGAGCCGCTGCTGGCCGCATTGGCGGCACGCGGCGATCAACTGACCGTCGCTGCCCTGCCATGGGTGGCCCCGGTGTACCTGGCGATGCCGCAGGTCGGTCACGTGCTCGAGTGGCCGCTGGCCCATGGCCGGCTCGATTGGGCCAAACGCAGGCGCATTGCTGCCGGACTGCGCGGCCGTTTCGACCTGGCGTATGTGCTGCCCAATTCCCTGAAATCCGCGTTGATCCCCTGGCTGGCCGGCATTCCGCAACGCATCGGTTATCCGGGCGAAGGCCGCTACGTGCTGCTGAACCGGCGCTTGACCAGCCCGCCGGGCCGGCCGCCCATGGTGGCGTTCTATGCCGCGCTGGCGGGCCAACCGGCGCTGGCGAATGCGCTGCCGAAATTGTTTTTCGATCCGGACGTTCTGCGGCGCGTCACCGACGCTGCGGGCCTGCAGTCCGACGCCTACTGGGTCTTTGCGCCGGGCGCCGAGTACGGTCCCGCCAAATGCTGGCCGGCCAGCCACTATGCCGAACTGGCGCGTGCGCTGCAGTCGCACAGCGGCCTGCCGGTGCTGCTGCTCGGCTCCGGCAAAGAGGCCACCCTGTGCCGGCAGATCGCCGACGAGGCAGCCGGCGCGTGCCGCGTGCTGGCAGGCCAGACCACGCTGGTCGACGCCATGGTGCTGATCGCCGCGGCGCGCGGCGTGGTCAGCAACGACTCCGGGTTGATGCACGTGGCCGCGGCGTTCGGCGTACCGCAGGTGGCGGTGTTCGGCTCCACCAGCCCCGAGCACACGCCGCCGCTGAGCCCGCATGCGCGCGTGTTGTGGTTGAAGCAGGAGCTGAAGCTCGACTGCATGCCATGCTTCGATCGCACCTGCCGCTTTGGCCACTATCGGTGTCTCACCGGCGTGGCGCCAAGCCGCGCGCAGGCCGCCCTCGGCGATGCGGTGCTGCAAGGACACTGACAGGCACCAGCGTGCGCCAGCCAGTCGGCCGGTTCAGAGCACCAGCTTGCCGATGTAGAGGATCGGTCCTGTCGGCGCTCCGGTGGGCGAGCCGCCGGTGGGCTCCAGGCTCACGGCGAAGGCGGCGGTGTTGTCCAGCACCCGGCCACGCTGCACCGCCGTGGCCCCTTGCGCGGAGATCAGGCCGAGCGAGCGTGGTGCGCCTTGTGGCGGCACGGCCCACAGCTCCAGGACCTTGTCCGCTTGCATGCTGACCTGGGTCAGCGGTTGGGTGACCATGGCCCGCCCGTCGGCACTGATGCTGGCGACGAACGATGCTGCAACAACCCCGGAGGCCGTGGCCGGCGCGCCAGCGGCCGACAGCACCACGACCACGGGTGCACGCGCCGGCGGCGGGCTGCCCAGCAGCACGGCCAGGGTCAGCGTGGCCACTGTGGCCACGGCAGACAGGCCGCGCCAGAACGCGAGCTGGGTCCACCAGCCGCGCGAGGCCGGCGCGGAGGCGCCGATGTTGTTCACACCGATGCGTGCCTCGACGCGTTTCCAGACCTGCGCCGAGGGCTGTTGTGGCGACACGCTGGCCGTCAAGGGCATGAGTCGGGCTTCCCAGCGGCGCACCGCGCTGCGCAAGGCCGGATGCGCGCTCAGCAGCGATTCGAAGCGGCGCCGCGCACCGCCACGCACGGTGCCCGCCACGTATTCGGCGGCGAGGCGTTCGACCAGTTCGGGCCGGCTGTAGTCCATGTCAGGTCGGTGTCGGGCGGCGCGGCTCGGCGGCGCGGCTCAATTGAAATTCGCTGCGCATCATCCGATCTCTCCACCGGCGGTGTCGCGCAGCACCGCGTTGTCCAGGCATGACTTGAGTGCCTGCAATGCACGTCGCACCCATGATTTGACCGTGCCCAGAGGCTGGCCCATCTGCTGGGCCACTTCGGCGTGGCTCAGTCCATCGTAGAACGCCAGCGCCACGCTGTGGCGCTGCGGAGCGCTCAAGCCCTCCACGCAGTCCGACAAGGCACGCGCGTCCGAAGCCTGGCTCAAGAGCGCCAGCGGTCCGGGAGCATCGGCGGCCACATCGTCATACACGTCACGGTCCTCATCGTCGTTCAGGGAGGCGGGTTGTGTCTGAGGTTCGCTCTGCTTGCGGCGCAGGCTGTCGATCGCGCGGTTGCGCGCAATGCTGGTCAGCCAGGTCAGGGGCTGGCTTTGTGCCGCGTCGAAGCTCTTCGCGGCTTTCCAGACGTTGACATACACCTCTTGCAGCACGTCCTCAGCCTGTGCCCTGTCACGGTTGATACGCAGGATGACGCCAAACAGATGCGCGCTGCTGCGTTCGTACAACTCGGCGAAGGCCTTGCGGTCGCCCAGCCCGGCACGGCCCAGCAGCCGCGACAGGTCGCGGCTGCGTTGGCTCCAGTCTTCAGCGGCCAGGGTCATGGGTGATGGGTGATGGCGTGACGTACTTCAAGAGGCGGGATTCTATGCGGGCACTGCCGACAGCAAAGGCCTTTTGACGAGGTGATCCGTACAATCGTGCCGGCTGAAAGCAAAGCGTCAGTCGAGGCCGTTCGACAACTCTTACAGCGCATTGACGACCCCCGGTTTTCGATGAGGAGCCCGATGATCCGCCCCAAACCGCTGGATGCCGCGTTGATGGCATCGCCCGACGATACCGAGCAGCAGTTCTACGAAGCCCTGCAGCGCGGCGACATCGACAAGCTGATGGCGGTCTGGTCGGACGACGACGACATCATTTGCGTGCACCCCGGCGGCCCGCGCGTGATGGGGCCGGCGGCCATCCGCGCGACGTTCGAAGCGATGTTCTCCAATGGCGCCATCGATGCCCGGCCTGAAAAAGTCCGCCGTGTCGTGACCCAGGGCAGCGCGGTGCACAGCGTGCTGGAACGCATTCGGGTCAGCACGGCGCACGGCGAACAGGTGGCCTGGGTGATCAGCACCAACGTCTATGTCAAAACCACCCAGGGCTGGCGCATCGTCACGCACCATGCGAGCCCGGGTTCGCCGCACGAAATACAGGACGTCGGTGAACCAGCTTCTACCCTGCACTGATGGACGGGTATCAGTCGCCGCGCTGGCTGGCCGGCAACGGGGTGGTCGGCGGCAACCTGCAAACCATCTGGCCCGCGCTGTTCGCAACCCGTTACCAGGGACCGGCCCCGCGCTTCAGGCGCGAGCGCTGGAACACGCCGGACGGCGACTTCATCGATTTGGACTGGCAGGATTCGCAGCCTGGCCACGGGGTGGCCCAGGGCGCCGGCGAGCGTGCATTGCTGGTGCTGTTCCACGGGCTCGAAGGCTCTTCGTCCAGCCACTACGCGCTGGCCTTTGCCAACTGGGCGCGCGAAAACGGCTGGAACTTCGTCGTACCGCACTTTCGCGGCTGTTCTGGCGAACTGAACCTGGCGCCGCGCGCGTATCACTCGGGTGACTTCGAAGAAATCGGCTGGGTGTTGGCGCGTCTGCGCGCCGGGCACCAGGGGCCGATCATCGCGGTCGGGGTGTCGCTGGGGGGCAATGCCTTGCTGCGCTGGGCCGCAGAGGCCGGCCAGACAGCAGCGCAGAGCGTGCGCGCCGTGTGCGCCATTTCGGCGCCGCTGGACCTGACCGCCGGTGGACATGCGATCGGCATCGGCTTCAACCGGCAGGTCTATACGCGCATGTTCCTGCGCACCATGGTGCCCAAGGCCTTGGGCAAGCTGGCCCAGCACCCCGGGCTGTTCGATGGCCGCAGGCTGCAGGCCGCGCGCGATCTGTACGAGTTCGACAACATCTTCA
>DASQOS010000185.1:0-6628 GCA_035644375.1 Rhizobacter sp. | reverse complement strand
GTCCTGGCGCGACACCTTGTTGCGGATGATCTTGATGTCGCCATCGTCTTCCGCCATGTCCAGCAGCGAGCGCGCCACGCGGCCATAGACGTCGAGCAGGGCCAGCGATTCGATCTGCCGGTCGGCGCTGCGCAGGCGCTGCACCAGGCCGCGCATGATCGCGTAGGACAGGCTGGAGTTCTCGGGCAGGCAGCGTGCGAATTCGGCGCGGCCCAGGATCAGCATGTCGGTCTGGACCTCGGCGCGAACGGTGGCCGAGTGCGGTTCGTTGTCGATCAGGCTCATCTCGCCGACATAGTGGCCGGGTTGCAGCACCGCCAGGATGACCTCGCGGCCACGCGAATCGGAGGTCAGCACGCGCGCCCGACCCGTCAGCAAAATGAACAAGGCATTGGACTTCTTGCCGTGTTCCACCACGATCTCGCCACGGCGGAACCGGCGCTTCACGACGCTGTCGGCGATGGCCGAGGCCTGCTCATTGGTCAACAGCGAGAACAGCGGCACGCGCCGAATCAGGTCCAGGTTGGACAGCATGGCCATCGAAGTTCCTCTTTCTTGGGTTGCCTAGGGCGGGCTAGAACACAAACGTGAAAATCTCACGTTCCTCGAAAATTTCCGTATTGTCACCATTACACGGATTGATGCCAGTGGGAGTCAACCCCATGTCAGACTTGGCGCCGATCTTCACTTGAACCTTGTTCCTTTTTATCGACATGAGTACCTCGACGACCCACGCCCAAGTCCTGATTCTGGGCTCCGGACCTGCAGGCTATACCGCCGCCATTTACGCCGCACGCGCCAACCTGAAGCCGATGCTGGTCACCGGCATAGCCCAAGGCGGCCAGCTCATGACCACGACCGACGTCGACAACTGGCCCGCCGATGTCATGGGCGTGCAAGGCCCGGAACTGATGCAGCGCTTCTTGCAGCACGCCGAGCGCTTCAACACGCAGATCGTGTTCGATCACGTCAATGAGGTCGATTTGTCAAAGCGCCCGTTCACGTTGAAGGGCGACTCGGGCAGCTACACCTGCGATGCCTTGATCCTGGCCACTGGCGCGTCGGCCAAGTACCTCGGCCTGCCCTCGGAGCAGGCCTTCATGGGACGCGGTGTCAGCGGCTGCGCCACCTGCGACGGCTTCTTCTACCGCGAGCAGGAGGTGTGCGTGGTGGGAGGCGGCAACACGGCCGTGGAAGAGGCGCTGTACCTGTCGAACATCGCCAGCAAGGTGCACCTGATTCATCGCCGCGACAAGTTCAAGGCAGAAGCCATCCTGGTCGACAGGCTGATGGACAAGGTCAAGGCCGGCAAGATGGAACTGCACCTGTGGCACACACTGGATGAAGTGCTGGGCGATGCATCGGGCGTGACGGGTGTCCGCCTGAAGAGTACGCAGAATGCCGGTCTGCACGATCTGGCGCTCACCGGCTGCTTCATCGCCATCGGCCACCAGCCCAACACGGATATCTTCAAGGGTCATCTGGAAATGAAAGACGGCTACATCGTGACCCAGAGCGGCTCGAACGGCTTGGCCACGATGACCAGCGTGCCGGGCGTGTTTGCCGCTGGCGACGTGCAAGACCACATCTACCGCCAAGCCATCACCAGCGCCGGAACCGGCTGCATGGCTGCGCTCGACGCGCAGCGCTTTCTGGGCCACTGATACTCCGGGTATTCCGGCGGTCAAAAGATGGCTATAATCGCGGTCTTTGCCGAAAGTCACTGCACCAGCACGTTGGCGCAGTCCGACAGGTAAAAACAAGCAAAAGCGAAGGGTGCCTTCCGGCGCGAAACGGCTGCAAACAGCCGGCGCCTTGGGGTCCCATCCCGCAACCAGATTCGATCGGAGAAGCGTCATGGCACGCGTCTGTCAAGTAACGGGTAAGCGCCCGATGGTGGGCAACAATGTTTCCCACGCCAACAACCGGACCAAGCGCCGTTTTCTGCCGAACCTGCAATACCGCCGGTTCTGGCTCGAAACCGAAAACCGCTGGGTGCGCCTGCGCATCACCAATGCGGCCTTGCGCCTGATCGACAAAGTGGGCATCGAGAAGGTCGTCGCCGACCTGCGCGCCCGCGGCGAAATCTGAACTAGGAGCCGATCATGGCAAAAGGTGGACGCGAAAAAATCAAGCTGGAATCGTCAGCCGGCACCGGTCACTTCTACACGACCGACAAGAACAAGAAGACCACGCCCGAAAAGCTGGAGATCATGAAGTTCGATCCCAAGGCCCGCAAGCACGTGATGTACAAGGAAACCAAGCTGAAGTGATTCGGCGCTGATTCCAACCAGCCCGCTCGGCGCAAGCCCGGCGGGTTTTTTGTTGCCTGCTTTTTTTCTCGGTCGACTTGAAGAAAAGCCAAAGAAACGCCAAAGAAAAGGCCCGCTCGCGGCGGGCCTTTGTCCGAAGGGTTGCACGCGTCAGGCGTGCGCGGCCTTCAGCCTCAGCGAGAACTCTTGCAGTGCTGCGATGCCGCTCTCTTCGGCCTTGCGGCACCAGACCTGCAGGTCCGCCACGAGTTGCTCGGCGGACACGTTGGTGCGCGTCCACAGCATGCGCAGTTCTTCGCGCATGGCCACGAGCTTGGCCAGTGCCGGGCTCTGTGCGCAGGCGTTGGCCACCTGGGCCTTCAGGTGCGACGGGATCTTGTCTTCGTCGCGGTGCAACCAGCGACGCGCCAACTGCATGTCAGCCAATTTGCCGGCACCTGCGGCGCCTTCGGCTTGCAAGCGCTTGAATTCGACGCGGCAGGCATCACGCAAACCGCCCGCGTACTTGGCCATCACTTCGTAGCGGTTGGCGATCAACGCCTCAAGCGTCTTGCCGTCGGCCACCGGCTTGATGGCGCCGAGCTTGAGCATCGGCGGCGTCTTGCGGACAGTGGCCAGCCCGAGCATCTCCAGACCGCGGATGTAGACCCAGCCGATGTCGAATTCGTATTTCTTGACCGACAGCTTGGCCGAGGTCGGATAGGTGTGGTGGTTGTTGTGCAGTTCTTCGCCGCCAATCAGGATGCCCCAAGGCGATACGTTGGTGCTGGCGTCCGGCGCCTCGAAATTGCGGTATCCCCACCAGTGGCCGAGGCCATTGATGATGCCGGCCGCGGTGATCGGGATCCACACCATTTGCACCGCCCAGACGGTCGCACCGATGGCGCCGAACAGCATCAGGTCGATGACGAGCATCACGCCGACGCCTTGCCAGCTGTAGCGGGAATAGAGATTGCGCTCGATCCAGTCGTCTGGCGTGCCGCGACCGAACTTGTCCAGCGTTTCCTGGTTCTTGGCTTCCGCGCGGTACAGCTCGCTGCCGGTCAGCAGCACGGTCTTGATGCCGTGCGCCACCGGGCTGTGCGGGTCTTCAGAGGTTTCGCATTTCGCGTGGTGCTTGCGGTGAATGGCCACCCATTCCTTGGTCACCATGCCTGTGGTGAGCCACAGCCAGAGCCGAAAGAAGTGCGACGGTGCGGCGTGCAGGTCGAGCGCGCGGTGGGCCTGCGCGCGGTGCAGGAAGATGGTGACCGATGCGATCGTGATGTGCGTCAGAACCAGCATCAGCACCACGATCTGCCACCAGGTGGTCGCGACGAGGCCGTTTGCCAGCCAATCAATCAAACCATTCCACAGAGCCAATATTTCGTTCATCCATTCGCCTCAAAACCGTCACCAGACGGCTGTTGCATTGTAAGTGACGGAGCCTCTGAATCCGCCGAGAACCAGGGGTATTGCACCCCTCTATTCGTTCAATGTGGCGTCCTTTTGAGAAATATCAAGCAGCGTTACAGGCGCTCCCAGGTAGCGGCAAAAAAACCATCGGTGCCGTGGCGCTGCGGCCAGAGGCGCAAAAAATCGCCCTGGACCAGATTTTCGGGGTCGCCTGCATGTGCACGCTCAAGCAAGGGCGCCACCGGCAAGGGCTTGAATTCCCGTGCGTGACTCTCACCGAACGCGCTGGCGATCACTTCGTTTTCTGCATCCAACAAGCTGCAGGTCGCATACACCAGACGCCCACCCGGTTTCAGCAAACGGGCTGCGCTGCTCAGAATGGCCGCTTGCTTGAGGCTCATTTCTGCGACGCTCTGTGGCGACTGGCGCCACTTCAGATCCGGATTTCGCCTCAACGTGCCGAGACCCGAACACGGTGCGTCCACCAGCACGCGGTCGATCTTGCCGGTCAGCCGCTTGATGCGCTCGTCGCGCTCGTGCGCCAGTTGCACCGGATACACGTTGGACAAACCACTGCGGGCCAATCGCGGCTTCAACGCGGCCAGTCGATGTCCCGAAGTGTCGAAAGCGTAGAGCCGGCCGGTGTTGCGCATGGCTGCACCCAATGCCAGCGTCTTGCCACCGGCACCAGCACAAAAATCGGCCACCATTTCGCCGCGCTTGGCATCCACCAGCAAGGCCAGCAACTGGCTGCCTTCGTCCTGCACCTCCAGATCACCGGCCGTGAAAGCGTCGACCTTGTTGAGCGCCGGTTTGCCCTGCACGCGCAAACCCCAAGGCGAATACGGCGTGAGCGTGGCATCGATGCCGCCCTTGGCCAACGCTGCCTGCACGTCTTCGCGTTTTGCCTTGAAGGTGTTGACACGCAGATCGAGCGGCGCACCTTCGTTGAGGCTGTTGACCAGCGGCCAGAACTCGTCGCCCAGCTTGGCCTGCAGCACCTCGGCCAGCCACTCTGGCAGGTTGTGCCTGAGCTTGTCCGGAAACGCCGCGCGGTCGATCGCCTGCACTTTTTCCAGCCATTGTTGTTCGGGCTCGGTCAGCGCCGCACGCAAAAACCCGTCGTTGCCCTGCCAGCCCAGCAGCGCCAGGCGGCGTTCCATCTCGCCCTTGCCCGATTGCGCCAGGTGCTGAAACAGCAGCCGCTGCCGCAGCACCGTGTAAGTGGTTTCGGCCAGCGTGTGGCGTTCGCGCTGGCCGAGCGCGCGGTGGGTTCTGAAAAAGTCCGAGACCACGCGGTCTGCGGGCGTGTCGAACTGCAATACCTGGTGCAGCAGATCGGTCGCGAGTTCTAGCAAGGCGTTGGGATGCATCTGGGGATTATCCTTGCCGCCCATGAACGAAGCCGCGCTCGCCCCCTTGCCCGACACGCCGCTGGGCCGCTATCGCCACTACAAAGGCGGCGAATACGAAGTCATCGGCGTGGCGCGCCACAGCGAAACCAACGCGCCGCTGGTGGTCTACCGCCCGCTGTACAACGCCAGCGGTTGGTGGGTCCGGCCACACGCGATGTTCTTTGAAACGATCAGCGTCGACGGCCAGCTTCGTCCGCGCTTCGAACCCATCGGCTTGGCATGAAGGGGTTCTTTTTTCAACTCAAGGCGCGGCCGCACCTGCTGTTGTCGGCCGTCGTCGGTGTGGTCGTGACACTGGCCCTGCCCACCAGTTACCACGCGGTCACCCGCCTGCTGGCAGGGTGGAACGTGGCCGTGTGGCTGTACCTGGTCCAGGCGTTCTGGATCATGTCGCGTCACGACCATCACCATCTGCGGCGTGCGGCCATGGCCCAGGCGGAAGGCGCGGCGGCGGTCCTCGGTGCGGCCACCATCGCGGCGGCGGCGAGCGTGGCCGCCATCGTGCTGGAACTCGCCACAGTCAAAGGGTCGGCGGCCGGTCCGATCCTGTCGCATGTGCTGTTTGCCGCGGTCACCGTGGCCGGTTCGTGGCTGCTCTTGCCGACACTTTTTGCACTCAGCTATGCGAGCCTGTTCTATCGCGACCCGTCCGGGCAGGGCTTGATCTTTCCGTCGGCCGCTCACAGCAGCCCGCCCGACTACTGGGACTTTCTGTACTTTTCATTCACCATCGGCGTCGCCTGCCAGACCGCCGACGTGGTCATCTCGCACACGTCGATGCGCCGGCTGGTGTTGTTGCAGTCGGTGCTGTCGTTCGTGTTCAACACGACGATCCTGGCGCTCACGGTGAACATCGCGGCCAGCTTGTTCTGAACCCGCGTCAGCCGATCAGCTGCGACTCGCCGCCGGTGTGCGTGACGACGCCGTTTTCGATGCGCAGCAGATCCTGCACCAGCCAGCGCACGGCGCGCGGGTACATCACGTGTTCGCGCGCCAGCACGCGCGCCGCCAGCGTGGCTTCGGTATCGCCGGGCAGCAGCGCCACCATGCTTTGCGCAATGATCGGGCCGTGGTCCAGGTCGGCGGTCACGAAATGCACCGTCGCCCCAGCCAGCTTGCAGCCCGCTTCAATGGCACGCCGATGCGTGTGCAAGCCGCTGAAGGCCGGCAGCAAGGAAGGGTGCACATTGACCATGCGGCCTTCGAATCGCCGTATGAAACCCGGCGTCAGGATGCGCATGAAACCCGCAAGCACCAGCAGATCGGGCGAAAATCCGTCCAGCGAGTCGGCCAGCTGCGCATCGAATGCCTCGCGCGTCGCGAAGGCCTGGTGGTCGACCACCGCGGTGGCCAGGCCATGCGCTTTGGCGAACGCCAGCCCCGCCGCATCGGGCCGGTTGCTGACGACCGCGACCACCTGCGCCGGCCAGCCTTCGCTGGCACAAGCCCTGACGATCGCTTCCATGTTGGAACCGCGCCCCGAGATCAGAATCACAATGCGTTTCATGCCGCGGCAGTGTAGCGGTGGCCACCTACAATCCGCCT
>DASQOS010000184.1:0-2644 GCA_035644375.1 Rhizobacter sp. | reverse complement strand
TACCTGCTGTCGGGCAAATACTTCGTGCGCGGCCTGATGGCCGGCTCCGTCAAGGGCTAGTCATGTCGGCCCCCACGTCGCTTCGCTCCTGCCCCCCGAGGGGGCGCTCGGCCGCCTTGGGGCGGCCCGGCGCCGGCCGAGGCTCTGATTTCACCTACCGGTAGTCTAAAAAAATGGCAGACCTGGCCCTCAAAGGCATCCACAAGCTCTTCGGCAGCGTGCGCGTGCTGCACGAGATCGACATCCACCTGCCCGATGGCGAGTTCCTGGTGCTGGTCGGCCCGTCGGGTTGCGGCAAGAGCACGCTGATGAACGTCATCGCCGGGCTCGAGGAACCCAGCGGCGGGCGCGTCGAACTCGGCGGCAGGAACATCACCCACGCGGGGCCGGCCGATCGCAACATCGCGATGGTGTTCCAGTCGTATGCGCTGTACCCGAACATGACGGTGGCGGCCAACATCGTGTTCCCGCTGGAGATGCGCGGCGTGCCCAAGGCCGAGCGCGACAAGACCGTGAAGCGCGTGTCGGCGATGCTGCAGATCGACCACCTGCTCGATCGCCGGCCGCGCCAGCTCTCGGGCGGCCAGCGCCAGCGCGTGGCGATCGGCCGCGCGCTGGCGCGCGAGCCGGAGCTGTTCCTGTTCGACGAGCCGCTGTCCAACCTGGACGCCAAGCTGCGCGTCGACATGCGCGCCGAGATCAAGCGACTGCACCTGCGCACCGGCGTCACCACGATCTACGTGACGCACGACCAGGTCGAGGCGATGACGCTGGGCACGCGCATCGCGGTGCTGAACCAGGGCCTCATCCAGCAGCTTGCAACACCGCTGGAGATCTACACGCGCCCGGCGAACCGCTTCGTGGCCGAGTTCATCGGCTCGCCGTCGATCAACATGTTCGACGCCACGCACGATGCGTCGGGCGTGCTGCGGCTGCCCGACGGCGCCGTCATCGGCACGCTGGCCGACGCGCCCAGCGGCCCGGTCAAGGTCGGCGTGCGGCCCGAGCACCTGGAGATCCGCGACGACGGCCAGCTGTCGGGCCGCATCTCGCTGGTCGAGCCGACCGGGCCGGAGACCTATGCGCTGGTCGACCTCGGCCACACCGAGATCACGGTGCGCATGGGCGGGCTGCCGAGTCTGGAGATGGGTGCTGCGGTGCGGGTGCACGTGCCGCCCACGGCGCTGCACGTGTTCGCGGCCGACACCGGCCAGCGGCTGAACTGAGGCGGCCGTGATGGCGATGCGCTGGGGATTCATCGGGGCCAGCCAGATCGCCGAGCGTGTCATCGGCTCGCTGCGCAAGATCGATGGCCAGGAGCTGGTCGGCGTGGTCTCGCGCAACGCCGAGCGCGCCAGCCAGTTCGCGGCCGGGCACGGCCTCGCGCAAGCCCACACCGAGCTCGAGCGCTTTCTGCGCGAGGGCCGCTTCGACGCGGTCTATGTCAGCTCCACCAACGAGCAGCACTGCGCGCAGACGCTGGCCGCGCTCGGCGCCGGTTGCCACGTGATGTGCGAGAAGCCGCTCGCGATGGCGCTGGACGACGCGCAGCGCATGGTCGACGCCGCGGTGGCGCACGGTCGCGTGCTCGCCACCAACCACCACCTGCGCGCGTCGGACTGCCACCGCCAGATGCGCGCGCTGATCGCGTCCGGCGCGATCGGCCGCGTGCATGGCGTGCAGGTCTCGCACGCCGTGTATCTGCCGCTGCACCTGCAAGGCTGGCGTCTCGACCGGCCGGACGCCGGCGGCGGCGTCATGCTCGACATCCTCGTGCACGACACCGACCTGCTGCGCTTCCTGCTGCAGGCCGAGCCGCGCCGCATCTACACCAGCGTCTCCCAGGCGGGCCTGGGCCGGGGCAGCGTCGAAGACAGCGCGATGAGCGTGATCGAGTTCGATGGCGGCGTGCTCGCGCAGGCGCATCAATCTTTCGTCGCACCGCACGCGCTCGCGCGGCTGCACGTGCTGGGCACCGAGGGCAATCTGTACGCCCAAGCCTCGCTGACGCAGGCCGGCGCCGGCCGCCTGTGGTTGCGCGATGGCCAGGGCGAGCATGAGCTGCCGGTGCAGCCCGTCGATCTGTACGAGGCCGGCTTCTCCGCCTTCGTTTGCGCCTGTGCCGGCGACGGCGCGCCGCTGGCCAGCGGCGTCGACGGCGCGCGCGCGATGGCCACCGCCTTGGCCGGCCTCGTCAGCGCGCGCAGCGGCCGGCGCCAGGACATCGCCCGAAAAAGGAGGACTGGTTCGTGGAAGCCTGGATGAACGACGTGCCCAGCGCCGTGCGCAGCTCGCAGCGCCAGCTGCGCACCGGTGTGCCGGAGTTGTCGCGGCGTTTCGCGCAGCTGACCGAAGCCTTGAACGACGAGGTCAGCGCGATCCGCGCCGAACAGGCGCAAGGCGGCGCGGTGCCCGAGCTGCGCTACGCCGACATCGTCGCCGGCATGGTGTCGAACGCGCAGATCGCGCGCATCAAGCGGCGCGGCTGCGTCGTGATCCGCCATGTGTTCGATGTGGCCATGATCGAGGGCTGGAACGAGTCCATCGGGCGCTACATCGAGGACGTGCACTACCTGCAGCGCGTGTCCGAAAAAGCCGGCCTCGACAAGTACTTCAGCGCGCTCGGTTCGAGTCGGCCGCAGAT
>DASQOS010000183.1:0-2363 GCA_035644375.1 Rhizobacter sp. | reverse complement strand
TCGGCCAGCTCGCCGAAATAGCACAGCGTGTCGGCGCAGATCAGCGCGTCGAACTGCTCGGGCCGCGCCACCAGGTGGGCCACCAGCTCGGCGTGGACCAGTTCGTCGTACACGTGGCGGCGCTCGGCTTTGTCGAGCATGCCTTGGGACAGATCGCAGCCGCTCAGATGGTGTGACCATTCACGCACCAGCGGACCGCACAGGCCGGTGCCGCAGCCGAGGTCGAGAACGTCGAACTGGCGCGCGGGCGCAGGCAGCAGTTCATGCAACAGCGTGGCGACCAGTTCAGGGGCACGGTAGCCGAGCGCCGTCAGGTTGGCATCGAAGGTGGCGGCAAACGCATCGAAGGTGCGTTCGACATAGGCATCGCTGGCGCGTTCCGGTGTGTTGCCGCCGCCTTCGCACGCGGCCAGGTGGTGCAGGATCACCGGGTTGTCGGGGTCGGCAGTCAGCCATTCGCGGTACAGCTTGGCGGCTTCGTCGAGCCGGCCCAGCTGCACCAACGCCTTGGGCACCGCATTGCGCGCCTGCAGGTGGCGCGGCCACAGCACGATGGCGCGGCTGTGTGCCTCCAGGCCTTCGGTCACGCGGTCTTGTTCCAGCAGTGTGAGCGACAGGTTGTACCAGGCCTGCGCGAAATCGGGCTTGGCAGCGAGCGCGCGGCGAAACAGCGCTTCGGCCTCGGCATGCTCGCCGCGCCGGCGGTGGATGGTGGCCAGGTTGTTCAACGCGTCGATGAAGTCGACATCGATCGCCAGGCAGCGCTGGTAGGCGTCAACGGCTTCGTCGAAGCGCTGCGCTTCGACCAGCACATTGCCCAGGTTGTTCAATGGGCCGGCTTGACCCGGCATGCCGACTATCGCCTGTTGGATCAGGCCGATCGCGGCGTCGCTGTGGCCACGCGTGTGCTGCAGCACGCCCGAGAAATGCAGTGCGTCGGGCTGGCCCGGCCAGCGTTGCAGCACCGAGCGCAGCACCTGGTCGGCCTGGTCGAGCTGCTTGTCGCGCAGCAGTTCGACCGCGCGTTGTAGCAGCTGGCGTTGCGCCAGCTTGGCGGCGCCGCTGGCCGGCCGCACAGGCTTCGTGTCAGTCGAAGGCATAGGCGAAATCGCCTGAATTGACCGTCAGCGCCACTTTGCTCAGCGGCTTGCCGCTCGCCAAGCGCGTCAGGTACTCATGGCTGATGCGCGGCAGCACGGTGTTGGTCAGCAGCGCGTCGATCACGCGGCCACCGCTTTCCACTTCGTTGCAGCGGCTCACCACTTGTTTGACGACTTCGTCGTCGTAGGTAAAGGGCACGCCGTGGTTGGCCTCGACCCGCTTCTTGATGCGGTTGAGCTGCAGACGCACGATCTGGCCCATCATCGACTCAGACAGCGGGTAGTACGGGATCGTGACGATGCGGCCGAGCAATGCCGCCGGGAAAATCTTCAGCAGCGGTTCGCGCAAGGCTTTGGCAATCGCCTCGGGCTCGGGCATCAGCTCCGGGTCTTTGCACAGGCTCATGATCATCTCGCTGCCGGCGTTCGAGGTCAGCAAGATGATCGTGTTCTTGAAGTCGATCAGCCGGCCTTCGCCGTCTTCCATCCAGCCTTTGTCGAACACCTGGAAGAACAATTCGTGCACGTCGGGGTGGGCCTTCTCGACCTCGTCGAGCAGCACCACGCTGTAGGGCCGGCGCCGCACCGCTTCGGTCAGCACGCCGCCTTCGCCGTAGCCGACATAGCCTGGCGGCGAGCCCTTCAATGTCGAGACGGTGTGCGCCTCCTGGTACTCGCTCATGTTGATCGTGATCACGTTCTGCTCGCCGCCATACAAGGCTTCGGCGAGCGCGAGCGCGGTCTCGGTCTTGCCGACGCCCGAGGTGCCGGCCAGCATGAACACGCCGATCGGCTTGCTCGGGTTGTCGAGCATCGCGCGCGAGGTCTGGATGCGCTTGGCGATCATCTCCATCGCGTGGTCTTGCCCGATCACGCGTGCGCCCAGCAGCTTGGGCAGGTTCAGCACGGTTTCGATCTCGTTGGCGGCCATGCGGCCGACCGGGATGCCGGTCCAGTCGCCGACCACGCTGGCCACGGCCTGGTAGTCGACGGTCGGCAGGATCAATGGGCTTTCGCCCTGCAACTCGGCCAGCTCTTGCTGCACCAACTTCAGCTCGGCCAGCGCCGCAGCGCGTGCATCGTCCGACAGCTTGGGCAGCTCGGCAGGCGCCACGGCCTCGGCGCCTTTTTCCAGCTTGCTGCCGGTGCCTTCGACCGGCGCCGCGCCGTCGCGCAGCTTGGCGCGCAAGGCCAGCAGCTTGTCGACCAGCGTCTTCTCGGCCTGCCAGCGCGTCTGCAGCTTGTCGAGGCGGGCGCGTTCCA
>DASQOS010000182.1:0-6681 GCA_035644375.1 Rhizobacter sp. | reverse complement strand
CGACCGCGTGGAAATCAGCATCATCGAAGAAAGCCAGCCGCGCTGGCTGGCCTTCTTGAATGGGCAGTTCGACTACGTCGCGGTGCCGTTGGAGTTCTCGACCCTGGCGGTTCCGAACGGCCAGCTCGCACCCAATCTCGCCAAGCGCGGCATCAGGCTGTCGCGCAAGGTGGCGTCCGACTACACCTACTACTTTTTCAACATGGAAAACGCCGTGGTCGGTGGCAACGCGCCAGAGAAGGTCGCCTTGCGCCGCGCCATCAGCCTGGCCTCCGATGTGGGCCGCGAGATCGCCATCGTGCGCCGCGGCCAGGCGATTCCCGCGCAGTCGATGGTGGTGCCGAACACCTACGGCTACGACGCCGCCTACAAGAGCGAGAACAGCGACTACAGCGTGCCGCGGGCCAAAGCGCTGCTGGACATGTACGGCTACGTGGACCGTGACGGTGACGGCTGGCGCGACCTGCCCGACGGCAAGCCGCTGGTGCTTCAGTACGCGAGCCAGCCCGACGCGATCTCGCGCTCGTTCGACGAGATCCTGAAGAAGAACATGGACGCGATCAACCTGCGCGTGCAGATCAGGACGGGCCAGTGGCCCGAACAATTGAAGGCCGCCCGCGCAGGCCAGCTGATGCTGTGGCAGCTCGGCTCCTCGGCCTCCACGCCCGACGTGCAGGACGGCCTCGAATCACTTTACGGGCCGGCGGCCGGCGGCGGCAACCTGTCACGTTTCAAGCAGCCGCGCTTCGACGAGATCTACCAGCAGATGCAGTCGCTGCCCGACGGCCCGCAGCGCCTGGCGCTGCTGCGCGAGGCGCAGGCCATCGTCACCGCGTATGCGCCGCACAAGTACAACGTGCACCGCATCGTCAACGACCTGACGCAGCCGTGGCTGATCGGTTACCGACGGCCCGCGTTCGGCAACCAGTTCTGGCAGTACGTCGACATCGACGACAGCCTGCGTCCGAAACGCTGACATGACTTCTCTGTGTCAAGAGGGCGAGCGAATTTCTCTGCGGAGCAGATGTGGGTAAGAAGCTGTTGCCGGACGGGGAACACGACGGAGCCTGTGATGCCACCCGATGCAAGTGCGCGGCGGTCCAGGCGCTGCGGCCGGCGTAGGAGGTGCCGTTGCGCAGCAGCAGGGCCTTGAGGCGGTGGCGGGCGTAGTGCGGCCAGATCGCCACCGATGCGGCCGACGTGGCGCACCTGGGCGTCACGCGGTTCATCCGAAACAGCAATGTCGATGCTGTCCTTGTGTACGTCCAGACCGACACACAAGGTGATAGATTGATCCATGGCCCGTCTCCTCGCTATTTGGCAACGCCCCGGCGGCCGCCCATCGGCCGGGTGCATTGGGGTGGCTCGGCACGCCTTCGGCGCGCAACCTGCGTTGGTGCGGGAGACGGGCCAGCTTTTGCTGCGAAGCCATTTTGTCTAGGGCTCACAGAGGAACGAAATGACGCCTCTCTCACAGTTCGCCGTTGGTCTTGCGGTAACGTTTCTGTTCAGCTTCGGTGCAAAGCCAGTTCAAAAACTCGCGAAACGCCACATGTTGCTTCATCCGCCGAGTGACAGGCTGAAAGCACAGTGGGAACTACTGGCCAACACAAATGAGGGCGGCGCCATACTTGGATGGCTCGAACGATTCATGTTCTTTGGTGCGTTGTCAGCTGACGCATCACTTCTCATTGGCGCGTGGCTAGCGTTCAAGGTCGCTTCAAAGTGGCAGGCTTGGAGCGGTGTCATTGCCGTCCCGAGCACCATCGAAGGTCTGGATCCAATTGATTACCTTATTGCACGGCGCAGTTGGGGCTCTCACTTGCTTATGACCTTTCTCGTTGGAACGGCCTACAACGTCTTGGTGGCCCTTTTGGCAATTGCAGTCGGGCGCTATTGGCAGGAGCTTCACGCCTTCTTTGAGGCGATCTGCCGATAAGCCCTCTCAAGAAACTCCCTGAAAGAAGTGAGATTTCATGAACGTGCGTTATGAGGACGCAGAGTTTCTGAGGCGCGATTTGCGGCAACGGGCCGATTACCTCGCTAACCCGTTCCAGCGGATCCACAGCCGGGCACGCTCTCTCGCTTCGGTCGGTTCTGCGGCGCCGTTGTGGCCCGCCCAACTTCAACGTCTAGGCGGCACAAATGCGTTCTCTCTACGTCCTGGTAGCAAGCTTGCTTCTCGCACTCCTTTCAGCATGCGGAGAAAAAGTTGCATTTGGGCTACCGCCAACCGCAACAGTGACGGTCTACGACATGGGTACTGGCAGTAAACGAAGCATTCAGCCAAAGACTGATATTCACCAAAAGCTTGGCCTCTGGGCGGCCCGCAACCAAGATGGCTGGCAACCGTATTTGGCTACGCCTCCTGCCCAAGGCATCATCGTCCGAGCCGAAGAACTCGATGTTCAGTTCATTGGCGAGCACGTTCTCCTGCATTCGCGTCAAGGAATCTTCACGAAGAAGGTCACGCCCAGTGAATACGCATTCCTATCCAGCTAGAGTGCCGCCCTTTACAGGGACTTCCCCGCGAGTCAAGCAATGGATGGCATGAGTTGTATTGAGTCTTGATGCGTGACCTGTTGCGAAGCGATACCGAGACAGAGAACAGACGGCCTTGTTGCACCGAGAATGCGGTGCGGGCCCAGATGCGAACCGCTCAGCGGGGCTCCCTTCCGATCACGTGGACCTTGGCCTGTTCGAACTCAGGCCGCGTGGTCGGGCAGGCATAGGTCGCGCGTTCTACTGTTTCATGGTGAGCAAGCGCGTCGTCGTGCTGCACGCGTTCATCAAGAAAACTCAACAGACGCCGGATCGTGAGTTGAAGCTGGCGCGCAAGCGCCTGAAGGAGTTGCAAGATGGCTGAGCTGAAGTACAAACCCATTCCTCATGACCACAAGGGATTCCTTGCGAAGGCCCGCACCCGCAAAGGCTTCAACGAGGCCTACGGAGCACTGGCGTTGGAGTATCAAGTCGCCGGTCAAATGCTTAAGGCTCGCTCTCGCGCCGGCCTCACTCAAGATGCTGTCGCTGAGCGCATGGGCACGACCAAAAGCGCAGTTTCTCGCCTTGAGTCTGCCGGCAAGCACGCTCCTTCGCTGGCAACACTCAAGCGCTATGCCAGCGCCGTAGGCTGCGAGCTTCAAGTCAAGCTGGTGCGGCAGAAGGCAACGTGACGCCGAGTCGTCTTCCTGGTCTGGGCCCCGCGTGGTGATGACACCGCGCATCTCATCTCCTGCCGCCATGCCGACCGCAAAGAAGCCGATGATTACTTCATCTCACTTTAGCCCGGCCGACTTGCTACGAAGCCATCTTGTCGTGTCCCCTCGGGGACACGGCGAACGCAGTTCGCCGAGGGGGAGCAGCGCCAGTTAGCGCGCGGGCCGAGCGCCGGGCCGCCCCAAGCCGGCCCGCAGCCCCCCGGGGGGGACCGGCCGAGCACACGCTCGGCCGAGGAGCGGTCATCACAACGGCAATTCTGTGAAGTAGCGGCCGCCGTGGAAGATCAGCGGCTGGGCGCCTTCGCGGCGCTCGCAGCGCTCGACCTCGCCGACGAAGATGACGTGGTCGCCTTCTTCGTAGCGGCTGCGGTTGAAGCATTCGAACACCGCGGCCGCGCCTTCAAGCACCGGTGCGCCGCACGCGCCCTGACGGTAGGCCACACCGGCAAAGCGATCCAGGTCCTTGGACGCGAAGCGTTCGGCCAGCGTGCGCTGGTCGGCCGCGAGGATGTTGATCGCGTAATGCGAGCCGCCGGTGAACGCAGGCATCGAGCCGGCGCGCTTGGACAAGCTCCACAGCACCAGCGGCGGCGAAATCGACACCGAGTTGAAGGAATTGGCCGTCAAACCGACCGGCTTGCCGCTCGCGTCAAGTGACGTCACCACGGTGACACCGGTGGCAAAGGTGCTCAGCGCGGCGCGAAACTCCTGTGGCGAGAAGCTCGGTGCGTCGGGTCGCAGCAGCGCGGTCATGGCTGCATTGTGGCAAAGGCGGGTGACAACAACCAACTTCAATCGAGGGGGTTATGGGCCCGGGGCCGGCGTGGCGTTCGTCGCGTCATTCTTCTTGCGGATGGCGCCTCCCTAGAATCGCCGGATGTCTGACACCGCGTCGATCCCCGCCCGGCCCCCGCACACACGCACGGCAGCCTGGCGCCGGTTGATCGTGGTGACGGTCCTGGGGTTCGCGTCGGGCCTGCCGCTGGCCCTGACCGGACAAGCCATGCAGGCCTGGCTCAGCGTGGAGGGGGTGAACGTGGCCACCATCGGCTTTCTGAGCCTGGTCGGCCTGCCCTACACGTTCAAGTTCTTGTGGGCGCCGCTGATGGACCGCTTCGAGCTGCCGTGGCTGGGCCGGCGCCGCGGCTGGCTGGTGCTGACGCAGCTGGCGCTGGCCGGCGCGCTGGTGCTGATGGCCGGCCTCTCGCCGACCCAGGCGACGCGCGGCTTCGCGTTGCTGGCGGTGTTGGTGGCCTTCGTGTCGGCGTCGCAAGACGTGGTGATCGACGCCTACCGCACCGACTTGCTGCCGGCCAGCGAACGCGGGCTGGGTTCGTCGCTGAGCGTGCTGGGCTATCGGCTGGCGATGATTCTGTCGGGTGGCGTGGCGCTGATCTGGGTCGACCCGGGCGGCGGCTGGACCTGGCCCGAGGTCTATCGCTTCATGGCGGGCTTGATGGTGGCGGCGGCGGCGGTGTCGGCGCTGCTGCTGCCGCGCCTGCCGGAGATCGAACGGCCGACCAGCGCGGCGCGCAACGACGTGCTGGGTTTCGTCGCCGTCGTGGTGGCCGTGGGCCTGGGAGTGGTGCTCAGCGACCGGTGGGGGCCAGCGCTGGCGCAATGGCTGCTGAGATCGTTCTGGTCGGCCAGTGCGCTGTCGCTCGATCTGCAGGGCAAATGGACCAGCCTGCTGGCCTTGCTGCTGGGCGTGGCGTTCACCTTGCCGCTGGCCGCGTGGGCCGCGCGCGCGGCGCATTTTGAAACCCTGCTCGGCGGGCTGCGCAGCTACTTCAGCCAGACCGGGGCCGGCGCGTTTCTCGCGTTCATCGTGCTCTACAAGCTGGGCGATGCGTTCGCCGGCTCGCTGATGACGCCGTTCTTGCTGAAAGCCATGCTGTTCAGCACGGCCGAGGTCGGCCTGGTCAACAAGCTGATCGGCCTGTGGCTGACCATCGGCGGCGCGCTGCTGGGCGGCGCCCTGATGCTCAAGCTGGGGCTGTGGCGTTCGCTGATGCTGTTCGGCATCTTGCAAATGGCCAGCAACATGGGCTTTTGGTGGCTGGCGGTCAACGGCCAGGGCCTGATGCCGGGGCTGACCATTCCCGCGTTCGACTGGGGCTTCGTGAAGCTGACCCATGCCACACCGGTGGACGGCGGCCTGCTGATGGTGATTGCCTTCGAGAACCTGTCGGGCGGCATGGGCACCGCGGCCTTCGTCGCCTTTTTGATGAGCCTGTGCAACCAGCGCTTCACCGCCACGCAGTACGCGCTGCTGTCGGCATTTGCATCGGTGGGCCGGGTCTGGGTCGGCCCCTTGGCGGGGGTCATGGCCGAGACCATCGGGTGGCCGGCGTTCTTCATCGTGTCGACCCTCGCCGCCGTGCCGGCGCTGGTGTTGCTGTGGTGGATGCGCCGGCCCATCCGGGCGCTGGAAGTCGATCCGTCGGCGCCCTTCGTGGATGATTGACGCCGCGCAGGCATTTGGTTTGCCGGAACCCCCTTGGCTTGTCCCGACTCTGAGTGCGCCATGACCCTTGACTTCAACACCGCGGCTTCACTGACTCTGCCGACACCCCACGCTGCCGGCTGCGGCTGCGCCTTGCATGCGCGGCGCCGGTTCAACGCGGGGCTGCTGGGCGCCGGCGCCGTGCTGGCCGCGCCGGCCTTGGCACGCGAAGGCGTGGAGGTCGGAAACCAATCGAGCTTCACCCAGTTCGTTTCGGCCGAGCAGGTCGAGGCGGCTGCGCTGCAGCAATACGCCCAGATGAAACAGCAGGCCGGGCAGCAAAAAGCGCTGGCTCCGGACAACCACCCGCAAGTGATCCGCCTGCGCGCCATCGCACAACGCCTGATTCCGTTCAGCTACGAATGGAACCCGCGTGCACGCGACTGGAAGTGGGAAATCAACCTGTTCGGCTCCAAGCAGGTCAACGCGTTTTGCATGCCCGGCGGCAAGATCGCCTTTTACTACGGCATCCTCGACCAGTTGCAGCTCGCCGACGACGAGGTGTCGATGGTGATGGGCCATGAAATGACCCACGCGCTGCGCGAACACGCGCGCGAGCAAATGGGCAAGACCCTGGCCACGCGTGGCGCCATCGAACTCGGCGCCGCCATCTTCGGGCTGGGCAATGCCGGGCGCACGGTGGCCGACATGGGGGGCCAGTTGCTGACGCTGCGCTTTGGCCGCGCGGACGAATCGGAAGCCGACCTGGTGGGCATGGAGCTGACGGCGCGCGCCGGCTACGACCCGCACGCCGGCGTGACGCTGTGGAACAAGATGGCCGCCGCCAGCCAAGGTGCACCGCCGCAGTTCATGTCGACGCACCCGTCGGGGCCGACACGCATCCGCGACATCGAAGCCAGTTTGCCGAAGGTGCAAGGGCTGTACGCGCGTGCGCCCAAGCCGACGCAGCGGTTCGAGCCGCCGAAGCCGGGCTCAGCCTCGAGCGGCGACAAG
>DASQOS010000181.1:0-7117 GCA_035644375.1 Rhizobacter sp. | reverse complement strand
CCCACCGGCTGCAGGCCGGCTTGCGCCACCGAGGCCAGACAAGCCCGCCGCAAGGCGGCGGTGTCGGTCATGGCGGCGCGTTCGGTGCGGCAATCGCGCAGGTCGGCAGTGAGGTGAAGGCCGTGCATCGGGGGGATTATCCCGGGCCCGTAAAATGCGTATCCCCCTTGTCTCCGATGCTGCAGGAACTCACCGGCCATGACCGTCACCGACCTCGACACCCCATCCTTGGCCAGCAGCTCGCAGCAAACCACCATGGCCAATGCCATCCGGGCCTTGGCCATGGACGCCGTTCAGCAGGCCAACTCCGGCCACCCGGGCGCACCGATGGGCATGGCCGAGATGGCGGTGGCCTTGTGGGGCCGGCATCTGCGCCACAACCCGGCCAACCCGCACTGGGCCGACCGCGACCGCTTCGTGCTGTCCAACGGCCACGCCTCGATGCTCATCTATGCGCTGCTGCACCTGAGCGGCTACGACCTGCCGATGAGCGAGCTGCGCAACTTCCGCCAGCTGCACAGCCAGACACCGGGCCATCCCGAGGTCGGCGTCACGCCGGGGGTCGAAACCACCACCGGCCCGCTCGGCCAGGGCCTCACCAACGCGGTGGGCCTGGCGCTGGCCGAGAAGCTGCTGGCGAAAGAGTTCAACCGCGGCGATCACCGCATCGTCGACCACCACACCTATGTGTTCTTGGGCGACGGCTGCCTGATGGAAGGCATCAGCCATGAAGCGGCGGCGCTGGCCGGCGCCTGGAAGCTGAACAAGCTGATCGCGCTCTACGACGACAACGGCATCTCGATCGACGGCGCGGTCGCGCCCTGGTTCATCGACAACACACCCAAGCGCTTCGAGGCCTGTGGCTGGAACGTGATCGCCGGGGTGAGCGGGCACGACGCCGACGCGGTCGATCAGGCGATCGCGCGCGCCAAGAAGTCGGACAAGCCGACGCTGATCTGCTGCAAGACCTCCATCGGCAAGGGTTCGCCGAACCGCGCCGGCACCGCCAAGGCGCATGGCGAGGCGCTCGGCGCCGAAGAAATCAAGCTGACGCGCGACGCGCTGGGCTGGCTGCACGAGCCCTTCGTGATCCCCGAAGAAGCCTACGAGCTGTGGGACGCGCGCGCGCAGGGCTTGAAGCACGAAAGCGCATGGGTCGACGCCTTCGAGGCCTACGCCAAGGCCTACCCCGAGCTGGCCGTCGAGTTCGTGCGCCGTGTCGAAGGCGACTTGCCGAAGGGCTTCGCCCAGGCGGCGGTCGATGCGGCCGTGGCCGCACACGCCAAGGCCGAGACCGTGGCCAGTCGCAAGGCCAGCCAGCTCGCGCTCGAGTCCTTCACCCAGGTCTTGCCCGAGCTGCTGGGCGGCAGCGCCGACCTGACCGGCTCCAACCTCACCAACACCAGCAGCACGCCGCCGCTGCGCATGCAGGCCGATGGGTCGCCCAACGGTGGGCGCCACATCAACTACGGCGTGCGCGAGTTCGGCATGGCAGCGATCATGAATGGCGTCGCGCTGCACGGTGGCTTCATCCCGTACGGCGGCACCTTCCTGACCTTCAGCGACTACAGCCGCAACGCCATCCGCATGGCCGCGCTGATGCAGCTGCGCGTGATCCACGTCTTCACCCACGACAGCATCGGCCTGGGCGAAGACGGGCCGACGCACCAGTCGGTCGAGCACGCGGCCTCGCTGCGGCTGATTCCCGGCCTGGACGTCTGGCGCCCCTGCGACACCGCCGAGACCGCGGTGGCCTGGGCCTGCGCGATCCAGAACAAGCGCCGCCCGAGTGCGCTGTTGCTGTCGCGCCAGAACCTGAACTACGCGCCCAAGAGCGATCTCGGCGACATCTCGAAGGGCGCTTATGTGCTGGCCGAGCCCAGCGAAGTCGGCCTGAAGAAAAAGTCCCAGGCCGTGATCATCGCCACCGGCTCCGAGGTGCAACTGGCACTGCATGCCCAACTGCAGCTGGCGGCCAACGGCATCGCGGTGCGCGTGGTCAGCATGCCCAGCACCACGGTGTTCGACCGCCAGACCGAGGCCTACAAGAGCCGCGTGCTGCCCAAAGGCCTGCCGCGCGTTGCGGTCGAAATGGGCGTCACCGACGGCTGGTGGAAATACGGCTGTGCCGCGGTGATCGGCATCGACACCTATGGTGAATCGGCGCCGGCCGGCGTGCTGTTCAAGCGGTTCGGGTTCACACCCGAAAACGTGGTTGAAACCGTCAAGGCGGTACTGGGCAAGACGCATTGAATGGTGAACGTGGGCGCTGACAGACGCCCTCTTTTTGGATCCGCAGATTTTTCATTCAAGGAGTAATCGATCATGACCGTGAAGATTGGCATCAACGGCTTCGGCCGCATCGGGCGCATGGTGTTGCGCGCCGCCGTGCAGAACTTCAAGGACGTGGAGATCGTCGCGATCAACGACCTGCTGGAACCCGACTACCTGGCCTACATGCTGCAGTACGACTCGGTGCACGGACGTTTCCAGGGGCAGATCGCGGTCGACGGCAACACGCTGATCGTCAACGGCAAGAAGATCCGCCTGACCGCCGAGCGCGACCCGGCAGCGCTGAAGTGGAACGAGGTCGGCGTCGACGTGGTGGTCGAAGCCACCGGCCTGTTCCTGACCCAGGAGAGCGCCGGCAAGCACCTGGCGGCCGGCGCCAAGAAGGTGATCCTGTCGGCACCGTCGAAGGACGACACGCCGATGTTCGTCTACGGCGTCAACGACAAGACCTACGCCGGCCAGGCCATCGTCTCCAACGCGTCTTGCACCACCAATTGCCTGGCGCCGCTGGCCAAGGTGCTGCACGACAAGTGGGGCATCAAGCGCGGCCTGATGACCACCGTGCACGCCACCACCGCCACGCAAAAGACCGTGGACGGGCCGAGCAACAAAGACTGGCGCGGCGGCCGCGGCATCCTGGAGAACATCATTCCTTCGAGCACGGGCGCGGCCAAGGCCGTGGGCGTGGTGATTCCCGAGCTGAACAAGAAGCTGACCGGCATGTCGTTTCGGGTGCCGACCTCCGACGTGTCGGTGGTCGACCTGACCGCGGAGCTGGTCAAGCCCGCCACCTACGCGGAAATCTGCGCCGAGTTCAAAGCGCAGTCCGAAGGTGCGTTGAAGGGCATCCTGGGCTACACCGAAGACAAGGTCGTGGCCACCGATTTCCGCGGCGATGCGCGCACCTCGATCTTTGATGCGGATGCCGGCATCGCACTCGACAGCACCTTCGTCAAACTCATCTCCTGGTACGACAACGAGTGGGGCTACTCGAACAAGGTGCTCGAGATGGTGCGCGTGATCGCGAAATAAGCACGGCCGGGCCGGCCGATATCCGGCCATCATGGCCAGGCCCGCCTAGCTACAAACGAAAGGCCTCGCAAGAGGCCTTTTTCCGCTTTGCGGCCAGGCAACTGCAACCAAATGTCGGAATGAGTGTCTTGCGATCTCTTGTCGACTTTGTTCCTCGGGTCTGCCTACACTTCGACGCCATGCGCCTTCTTGCATCTTTCGCCGCGCCCGCCTTCTGCGTGTGCGTGGCCGCGTGCGTAGCGCAAGCACCGATGGCCCAGACCGCGCCCGATTCGACTCCCGCTGCGTCATTGCGTGTGCTGGTGAAGCTCACCCAGCCGAGCGATGACGCCGATTTGATTGCCCGGCGCGCCAGCGCGTCGGCCGGCGTCGCGGTGCGTTATGTGGCCGCTGTCAGTCCGCAATGGCACAGCCTGTCGCTGGCGTGCGATGGCGAGGCGGCCTGTGCCGATGCGCTGCAGCGCCTTCGTGCCGATGCGGCTTATTTTTCAGCGGTGGAACTCGACAGAAAGTCGCGACCGCTGCCGTCCCGTCCTTGAGCCTTCGAGGCAGGAGTTCGATTCATGCGAAAACCAGGTACATCGTTGGCTATGGTGCTATTGTTGTTATTGCCTGCCGGCTGGCAGGCCACGCAGGCGCAGACCGCACCTTCTGTCGTCACTGACACGCCGCAGGCGCGTGTGATCGTCAAGTTCAAGGCCGATTCCAACATCCTGCGCCGGCAGGCGTTGTCCACCCAACGCAGCACTGAGCAGGCTGCGCTGCTGTTGGGGCAGCGCCTGGACATGCCTCTGACAGCGGGGCACGAGATCGGAGAACGCACTCAGGTCGTGATGGGCAGCGGCATGAGCTCGGCGGCGCTGGCCGCAAAGTTGAGCACGCAGGAGGACATTGAATACGCCGTGCCCGACCAGCGCCGTTACCGCAACGCTGCGCCCAATGACCCTCTTTACGCCAACGGGCTTGGAGGTGCCGGGCCCGCGAGCGGGCAGTGGTACCTGCGCCCGCCTACCACCACCGTGCGTTCAGCGATCGACGCTGAAACCGCCTGGGATACCACCACCGGCAGCGCGAGTGTGGTGGTGGCGGTGCTTGACACGGGTGTGCGTTACGACCACCCGGACCTGCAGGCAGTCGCTTCAGGCGGCAACCTGTTGCCTGGCTATGACATGGTGTCGCCCGAGACCGGAGGCGGCACATTTCGGATTGCCAACGACAACAACGGCCGTGACCCCGATGCTTCCGATCCTGGCGACTGGGTCAGCAGTGCAGACATTTCATCGGGCGGTCCTTTCTCCGGTTGCGTGGTTGAGAGCAGCAGCTGGCACGGCACCGAAACCTCCGGCCTGATCGGTGCGCTGACGAACAACGGCATCGGCATGGCTGGTGTGGGCCGCAACGTGCGCGTCCTGCCGGTGCGGGTGCTGGGAAAATGCGGTGGCTTCGATTCGGACATCATCGCGGGCATGCGTTGGGCGGTGAACCTCAGCGTCAGCGGTGTGCCAGCCAACCCCACGCCCGCGAAGGTGCTCAACCTGAGCCTGGGTGCCCCGGGCGCCTGCACGCAAGCCTACATAGATGCCATCACCGCCGTCACGGCCCAGGGCGCTGTCGTCGTGGTTGCGGCCGGCAACAGTGCTGGTCACGCGCTGTCGTCGCCGGCCAACTGCCCCGGTGTTGTCGCGGTGGCCGGGTTGCGCCACACGGGCACGAAAGTCGGTTTTTCGGACCTGGGAACGAATGTCACCCTGAGTGCGCCGGCCGGTAATTGCGTCAACAGCTCCGGCAACTGCCTCTACCCCATCATCACGACCCGGAACTCCGGGCTCACCACCCCGGTGGCTGCAGACGCCGCGTATTCCGATGGTGGCGCCAACGCCTCGGTGGGTACGAGTTTCTCTGCACCCTTGGTCGCTGGCACCGCAGCGTTGGTCTTTTCGACCAACCCAAGCCTGACCGTGGCCCAGGTCAAGACCATCTTGCAGAGCACGGCCCGCGCATTCCCGACTTCCGGTTCCGACACCCCCAACGTGCCGGTGTGTCAGGCTCCGACCACAATCGAGCAGGACGAGTGCTATTGCACCACCAGCACCTGTGGTGCCGGAATGTTGGACGCTGCAGCATCTGTGGGCTTCGCGTTCAAGGGGGTGCTGCCCAAGATCTCGCTGACTGGAACGGCAATCGAAGCCCAGCTTCTCGAATTGACCGGTACCGATTCGCTGCTGTTGCCGCCGCGAACCATCACCGGCTACCAATGGACGCTGGTGGACGGTGGCGGCACCGTCACGACACTGGTTCCGACGGCCGACCCCGCCAAGGTCAACGTCACTCCCAGCGCCCCCGGCAGTTTCACGGTCAGACTGACGGTTACGAGCGATCAATCCCAAACCGCAACCACGACACGAACTGTGGTCGTGGCTGCCACGCCGGCCCCTTCAGGCGGAGGTGGCGGCGGCGCCCTCGGCCTGCCCTGGTTGTCCGGGCTGCTGGCAGGGACATTGGCCCTTCAAGCCCTGCGGTGGAGAGAACAGCCCAAACGGGCTGTGTGACCTCAGCCGCGCGCGCAGGGCGCAAATGATTTGCCCTGCAGCCCCGCGGCATTCAAGGCCGACAGCTTGGCCTGCAGCGACGCATTGGCACTCTCGACGCGCAATGAATGCTGCGTCGACGGCCGGGTCAGCGCCACCACGCGGGCGGTGCGCACGCCGCGCCGCGTGAAATCGGCCAGGCTTTGACCGGCCGCCGCTTCGGTGTCGAAACGACCCAGTGACAGGCCGCCTTCGAGTTCGGACGTGCCGTGCACTTCTTCATAGGTGACTTTCAGCCGTTTCAGCTCATCGAACTTCTTTTGCAGCTGCTCGCGGTTCGGGTACTTGCCCATGTACACCAGCCACACGCCGGGGCGCTCGGTCTTGACGTCGCGCCAGCTGTCGGCCGGCAGGCTGGTCTGCAATACGGCCGTGGCCGCGACCATCTGCTCCGTCGAGAACGGGCCGGCTTCCAGGCACATGGCCACGGCTTCGCGCGCGCTGGCGGCCACGGCGGGAGAGACGGCCGCCACGACGGGCTCCACACGGATGCTTTCGGGCCGCACCTGGCGCGCCATGCGCTCGGGCTCGCGGTCGCCCTGCGCGCGCGCGCCGACCACGTCGTCCAGCAGCCCTTGCGTCCAGGCATAGAAGCCGGCATTGGCCAGCACCAGCACCGCGACGAGGAGCCTCAGCACGGCGCGTCCTTTGAACTCGTGCTTTGCAGGCGCACGCTGACGTCACCGCTGCTGACCTCGTGCAACGCAGTGTCGGTTTGCAGCAGAAGTGCGCCCTTGGCCGAGACGCCGCTGGCCACGCCTTCAGGCGCCTGAGGCAGCGTGGTGCTGACCTGCCGGCCGCGCAGCAGGTCGCGTGCGGCAAAGCGTTCGGCAAACCCGGCAAAGCCCTGGGCATTGAAGCGCTGAAGCGCTTCGACCAGCGGCTTGGCGAGCCGCGCCAAGGCCACGGGTGCGCCGATGTCGGCGTCGATTTCTTGCAGGCTGGCGTGGCCGGTGTTCACCTCCTGCTTGAGCGGCAAGACGTTCAAGCCGATACCGACCACGGTCAGGCGCTCGGACCCCGCAGGCACCGTTTCGATCAAGATGCCCCCCAGCTTGCGGCCTGGCGCCGCGCGGGTCGCGTCGTTGGCCGCGTCCAGCAGCCACAGGTCGTTCGGCCACTTCAAGCCGATGCGCTGCGGACCGATCGTCGACGGCGGGTCCAGCGCGTCGGCCAGGGCCACACCGACCGCCAGCGACAGGCCC
>DASQOS010000180.1:0-2468 GCA_035644375.1 Rhizobacter sp. | reverse complement strand
GCCCGACTACATCTGGAATGCGCTCGACATCCTGAAGGCCGAACGCATCGACCACGGCGTGCGCTGCGTCGAAGACCCACGCCTGGTGCGGCGCCTGGCCGCCGACCACGTGCCGCTGACGGTGTGCCCGCTGTCCAACGTGAAGCTGTGCGTGTATCCGACGATGGCCGATCACAACATTGCCGCACTGCTCGCCGCCGGCCTGTGCGCCACCGTCAACTCCGATGACCCGGCCTACTTCGGCGGCTACATCAACCAGAATTTCATCGCGACCTTCGAGGCGCTGCCGCAGCTCGACGCGTCGCATGCCTATCGGCTGGCCGCCAACAGCTTTCGCGCCAGCTTCGTCGACGCTGCGCAGAAAGCGCTCTGGACCCAGGCCCTGGACAAGGTCTTTGCCGACGCCTGAGACACCCAGGCGTCTACCGGGTTTGCGCAAACGCCGCCTCAGGGCTGCGGAACGGCGTTTGCTGGGGTTTGTGTCGGCGGCATCGCGCCGACGGTCGCCGCTCTTTCATCTGCGGCGAACGAAAGTCCCACGCGCCGGTCTACCCAGCCGACTGCGGCTGGTCACGGCCCCCTCGATCCTCACACCGGAAAAGAAAGGCAGTCATGCACGCTCAACCGCTGAATCCACACCGTTCTACCATCCGATCCGCGCGCCGTGTCTGCGCTCTGGGCCTTGTGCTGGGCTCTGCCGCCGTGCAGGCCGGGCCGGCATCGGAAGCAAGCACGCTGCCACCGGGGTCCTATGCCGTCAACCCGGAAGAACTGATCACGCTGGACGGGTTGTCGTCAGGCGGTGGCAAGCCGGCTTTTGCGCCCGCAGAAAAAGCGCTCGCCGCGCAGGCAACACGACCCGCCAGCCGCACGGCGGTGCTGAAATCGGACACCGTGCAGGTGCAGAAATTCGGGCCTCAGACCTTCGTTCCGGGCCGCACTTACCTGCTGAAGTTCAAAGCCCGCGCAGCGCCCTCGGACAAACCCATGGTCGTGGCCATGCATTTCCTTTCCAACGACAGGTCACAGGTCTTTCGCAGTTTCCCGGCGATCTTCAAGGCGGCGGATGGCAGCGAACAGCAAATACGCTTCATCGCTCCGGCCTTCGTCGGCGCGGCCGAACTGGCCGTCGCCAGCAACGGCAACCAGCTCACGCTCGAGGACGTGTCGCTGAAGATGCAAGAACCGATGCGGCTGACCGAACCCATCGCCTCGCGCGAAGGCTCGTACGTGCCTTCCGGCTACCAGCTTGCGTTCAACGACGAGTTCAACGGCGCGACGCTGAACCGGGACAAGTGGTTCACTCGCTACCTCTACGAGAACGGGCGCCTGGACCACCTGCAGAGCGAACGGCAACGCTACAGCGACAACGACAACCACCAGGTCGCCAACGGTGTGCTCAGCCTGGTTGCGCGCAAGGCGGCCGGCGGCAACTATGAATCGGGCGCCATCCGCTCCGACTGGACCACGCGCTATGGCTACTTTGAAGCGCGGGTCAAGATGCCGAGCGGCAAGGGCGTGTTCCCCGCGTTCTGGCTGAACCCGGATGCGGACGACAAAGGCAAGGCCACGTGGCCGCCGGAGATCGACATCTTCGAGATGGTCAACGACGGCAACAGCGAAAAGACCAACATGCTGCACACCGGCGTGATCCAGAAGCAGGCCGGCAAAAAGCGCGAGTACCGCTACACCGATCCGGCCTTCGACACGAAGTGGAGCTTCTGGCGCGCACCGTTCCGCTTCGACGAAGGCTGGCACACCATCGGCGCCGAATGGACGCCGGACAGCGTGACCACCTTCGTCGACGGCAAGAAGATCGTCACCTTCGGCTACGAGTGGAACCACAACAACGGCACGCTCGCCGAGCCGGCCCACATCATCTTGAACCTGGCGATCGGCGGCGACTGGGCCGGACGCAACGGCATCGACGATTCGGCGTTTCCGCAGGCCTTGCAGGTCGACTGGGTGCGGGCCTACAAGAAGGCCGATTGAGCCGAGGCTTCGCTAAAAATGAGCCCCGAGACCGCGCTTCGCGCGTCCGCCCCCCGAGGGGAGCCAAGCAAACTTGGGAACGGCCAGGCGTTTCCTTTGGGCTGGATGTGAGCCCCAAGGCCGCGCTCCGCGCGTCCGCCCCCCAGGGGGAGCAAAGCAAACTTGGGAACGGCCCGGCGTTTCCTTTGGGCTAAAAGCTCGTCGTCAGCATGAACATCACGGCAAGCCCCATCACCACCGTGGCGGCCCAGCCAAAAAAACGGTGTCGCCGCGTGATGGTCAGCGAGCCCATGATGCGTTTGGACTGGCCTATCCACATCATCGCGACCATGATGGGCACCGAGATGACACCGTTGACGACGGCGCTCCAGACCAGCGCACGCATCGGGTCGACTTCGAGCGAACCCATCAGTGCGCCGACCGCGGTGGCCGCCATGATGATCGCGTAAAAGCCGCGGGCGTCCTTGAATTCGTGC
>DASQOS010000179.1:0-4150 GCA_035644375.1 Rhizobacter sp. | reverse complement strand
ACGCTGCTGCAGGGGCTGCACCCGGGTGGCACGGCGATTGCGGTTTGTGGCCATGAGCCTTCGCTTCGCAACCCGCGCCCATGACGCAGCCGACCCTTGAGCCGGGAAGCGCCTATCCGCTGGGCGCGACGTGGGACGGACAAGGGACCAACTTCGCGCTGTTCAGCAGCAACGCCGACAAAGTCGAGTTGTGCCTGTTTGAAGGCGAGCCGCTCGAGACCCAGGTGGCCTGCATGGCGCTGCCGCGCCGCAGCGGCCACATCTGGCACGGTTATTTGCGTGGGGCCGGGCCCGGCACACGGTATGGCTACCGCGTGCACGGCCCGTACGAACCCGAAGTCGGCTTGCGCTTCAACCCGGCCAAGCTGCTGCTCGACCCGTATGCGCGCGCCATGGTCGGCACGCTGAAATGGTCCAACGCGCAGTACGCCTATCACCTGGAAGACGAAGACGCCGACCTGACCTTCAACTCCGACGACAGCGCTCCCGGCATGCCCAAGTGCATGGTGGTCGATGAGCGCTTCGACTGGGGCGACGACAAGCCGCCGCGCGTGCCCTGGCAAGACACGGTGTTCTATGAAGTGCACGTCAAGGGGTTCACGCAGCGCCACCCCGACATTCCCGCCGCGTTGCGCGGCAGCTATGCGGGCCTGGCCTCGGCCGAGGCGATCGCGCACCTGAAGGGCCTGGGCGTCACCACGGTGGAGCTGTTGCCGGTGCACACCTTCGTCGACGACCAGCACCTGGTCGAAGCCGGGTTGCGCAACTACTGGGGCTACAACAGCATCGGCTTCTTCGCTCCCGACATGCGCTACTGCGCCACCGGCTCGCTCGACGAATTCAAGGGCATGGTCAAGCTGCTGCATGCGGCCGGCCTCGAAGTCGTTCTTGACGTGGTCTACAACCACACCGCTGAAGGCAACCGCTTCGGTCCGACGCTGTGTTTCAAGGGCATCGACCACGCGATCTACTACCGCCTGAGCAGCGAGAACCGGCGCTATTGCGCGGACTACACCGGCACCGGCAACACGCTCAACACCGAGCAGCCCATCGTCGTTCGGCTGATCATGGACAGTCTGCGCTACTGGGTGCAGCAGATGCACGTCGACGGTTTCCGCTTCGACCTGGCTTCGGCGCTGAGTCGCGACGAAGCCGGCTATGACGCCTGCAGCAGTTTTTTTGCCGCCGTTGCGCAAGACCCGGTGCTGGCGCAGGTGAAGCTCATTGCCGAACCCTGGGATGCCACCGACAAGGGCTACCGGGTCGGCGGTTTTCCCAGCGGCTGGGCCGAATGGAACGGGCGCTACCGCGACGACATGCGCGCCTTCTGGCGCGGCGACGACGGCACGCTCGCCAACTTTGCCAACCGCCTGTGCGGCTCGGCCGACCTGTACCAGCACGACGGGCGCAGCCCGGTCGACAGCATCAACTTCATCACGGTCCACGACGGCTTCACGCTGCGCGATCTGGTCAGCTACAACGACAAGCACAACCAAGCCAATGGCGAAGAAAACCGTGACGGCGAATCGAACAACATCAGCTGGAATTGCGGTGCCGAGGGCGAGACCGACGACGCCGAGATCAACGCGCTGCGCCTGCTGCAGCAGCGCAACCTGCTGGCCAGCCTGTTCGTGTCGCAAGGCACGCCACTGCTGTTGGGCGGCGACGAGCTGGGCCGCACGCAGCGCGGCAACAACAACGCCTACTGCCAGGACAACGAACTGAGCTGGTTCGACTGGGGCCTGCCCCTGGCCGAACCGCTGCAGCCCTTCGTGCGCAAGCTGATGGCCTTGCGCCGGGCCTTGCCGGCACTGCGCCGCACCGGCTTTTTTACCGGCATCCCCGACGCCGACGGGTACACCGACGTGGCCTGGGTCAACACGACCGGGCTTGACATGCAAACCGAAGAGTGGGATCAGCCCGATGCCAAGTCGGCCGGTGCCGTGCTGTGTGGCCGCCAGACCGGCGAGCAAGATGCCGGCGGCGCGCCGCTGCACAGCGACTCGGTGCTCATCCTGGTCAACGGTTACCACGAGGCGCTGCCTTTCGTGCTGCCGCCGCACCGCGGCACGCGCTGGACCGTGCGGCTGGACACCGCGTGCCGAGACGACGCACCCGCGCAGCACGAATGGGCGGCGGGCGATGCCTACCCGTTGTCCGGGCGCTCGCTGGTCGTCATGACGCAGCCGCCGGGCCCGTAGCCCGCCACACGGCGGTCAATCCCGGCGTTGGCCGGCCTCAGGCCGCAGCGCGGGAGGCGGGTCGGAAGGCGCCTGGTCGAGTGCCGCGCCTGGATCTTCTTCGCCGGCCACCGATTCTTCGGACAAATCGACGGCGTCCGATTTCTTGGAGACCGGCCTGGAGGGGGCGGCCGATTCGGGCTGGCGGCGCAGCGAGGCTTGCGTCGTGGCGTGATTCCCGCCAGCGAGCACGGGCGCCAAATTGACGTCACGACCTGGGCTTTTGGGCACGGCAACTGCCCCTGTGAAGTTCACGGCAGTGTGGGCCTTCTTCCGAAGGCTCGCCCTGCAGGTGTGTTCAACAGCACTTTCAACCCAGGAGTCACACATGTCTGTCAATGCAATCGCCCGGTTCCTGCCCCTCGTGCTGGCCGCCACCCTGATGACGGCTTGCAATCGCAACACCTCGACGCTGCCCGGCAACTCCGGTGCCGGCCCGTCATCCACCACGCCCTCGGGCGGCATGGGTTCGAGCAACTCGAACAGCAGCAGCAACGACAGTTCGGCGGCCTCATCCGCGGCTCCGAGCCTGCCGGGCGCTGCGTCGTCCACCACCGCGCCCTGAGGCGGCATCAAAAAGCCCCCGCCGGAGCCGATTCGGCGGGGGCGGGATGAGAGCGCAGTCTCACCCACGCTCATCGACTTTGCGAACCCCGGCCTTGGCCGGGCTGACCCGGGTTCGGCGGGTTGGACCCTTGCTGCTTGCGATTCTGATTCTGCTGGTCTTGCTGGCCGGAACCTGGCTGTCCTGAGCCTTGCTGGCCGGGGTCGCGGGTTTGGCTCGGCTGCTGGCCGGGTTGCCGATGCTGGTTTTGCGAGTCCTGTTGACCCCCTTGCTTGCCTTGGTTTTGCGGTCCGGATGGGTTGGGCATGTCATCTCCTGTCGTCCGTGGGCCGGCGACATTGCCGGCTCTCCGTCAACGGGGCAAGTGGCGTGCCCCCAAGCCGCCTGGCAGCGACGCTCCGCTCAGATGTTGAAGGCGAACACGGATTCACCCTGCCGCACCAGCAAGCCGACGCCAGCCTGCTTGGCACTGTGCTTCGCAGCGGCTGCCGCCGTGGCGACCAGCTCCGCCGATGGGAACTGACCCTTGTGCACGCGCACCGCGCCGATCGACACCGTGGTGAAGGGAAAGAAGCGCGCCACGCCGTGGCGGTCTTCGGCCTCGATGCCCCCGGCTTCACGGCCGGCATCGTCGTAAAGCAGCTTGGCATGGACGCCGAACTGTTCCACCAGCGCATCGCAGCGCTGCTCCCAGTCGTCGCTCTGGAAAAGCAGAATGAAATCGTCGCCGCCGACATGGCCGACGAAGTCGCGCTGGGGATCGCAGCAGGTGACGGCGCACTTCGCCATCAGCCGGATCATCTCGTCGCCGCGCCAATATCCGTAGTGGTCATTGAAGGGCTTGAAGTTGTTCAGATCGCCGTAGCAGGCGACGAACTCGCTGCCATTCGCGAGCAGCCGTTCGATGTGCTCCGTGATCGGTATGTTGCCGGGCAGGAAGGTCAGCGGGTTGGCGTGTCGGGCTGCCTCGATGCGTGACTCGGTCACCGTGCGCACCAACTGGTCGCCCGTGCCGAGGCCGACATAGCGGCCGTTCTCGGTGACGATGAAGCCTTCGGTGAGGTAACGCTGATCCTGCGAGGTCAGGATGCCGACCAGTTCCTCGGTGTCGTGCTCGCGTTCGATCAGCCGCGGCGAAAGGTTGGCGAAAGTCAGGCAGGGCTTGGCACCGTAGAGTTCCTTGAAGTAGCGCTTCGCGTAACGCTCCATGAACTGCCGCCTGTCGATGAGACCGATCGGCGTCGTGTTGTCGACAATGGCCACGGCATGAAGCGTGGGCTGCTTGTCGAAGATCAACACCAGCTCGTCGTGCGTGGTCTTCGGCGTCGCCGTCGGTGCCGTGATG
>DASQOS010000178.1:0-2308 GCA_035644375.1 Rhizobacter sp. | reverse complement strand
GAGCGCGGTGACGATGGGCATGCCGGCCTGCTGCAACATGCCCAGCGCACGGTAGAAGCGCGCCAGCTGGTAGACCCGAACGTACTCGCCGATGCGCGGAATGCGCTGGACCAGGCGCGCGATCCCCAGACGCACCCGGGTGCGCGTCAAGGCGTAAATCACCGCGCCGGCCCCCAGCACGCCGCCGGCAAGCAGTTGCAGGCCATGCGCATGGGCGAACTGCCCCCACTGCAGCAGCAGGCGCGACATCAACGGGATGCGGTCGCCCAGATCCTGGAACACCTGGCTGAAACGCGGCACCACGTACAGCAGCAAGAAGGCGATCACCAGCGTGCCGACGCCCAGAATCATCGCCGGGTAAATGGAGGCGCCGACGATGCGTTTGCGCATCTGGTCGGATTGCGAGCGGTACTGGATGAAGCGCTCGATCGCCTCGGTCAGCGCGCCGGTGCGTTCGTTGGCGCGCACGCTGGCCACATACAGCGGCGGAAACACCGCGGGCTGAGCCTCGAGCGCGGCCGAGAACGACAAACCCACCTTGAGCTGGTCGTGCAGACGCGTCAGCACCTGTTTGGCGTCGGGCCGGGTCTCGCGGTCGGCCAGGGTCTCGATCACCTCCACCACCGACAGCCCGGCCTTCAGCAGGATCAGCAGACTCTGGTTGAAGTGCAGCAGCGGAAACGCCGCCGTGCTGCCGAATGCGAAGCGGCCACGCGCCGCCACGCTCTTGACGCCCAGCACCGCATAGCCCTGCGATTCGGCTTGCCGGCGCGCATCGCTGGGGTCGGCGGCCTCGAGAAGAATCGAGACGGACTGCATGTGGCGCAGTGCCCGGATGGCGTATTGCATGGTCGGCCTGTGGCTGCGCGCAAACGCTCACCAGCTGGTGACGTCGGCATCCAGCCCGTCGCCACCGGGGCGGCCGTCGCGGCCGGTGGAGCTGATGTCGATGTCGCCATGCTCGCCGGGCGACACATAGACGTAAGGCCGCCCCCAGGGGTCGTTGGGAAGCGCCTTCTCCAGATAAGGACCATCCCATTTGTTGACGTTGGAGGGCTTGGCCAACAGCGCCTGCAGGCCCTGCTCCGTGTTCGGGTAGCTGCCGGTGTCGATGCGATATTGCTGCAGCGCTTTCTCGAACGAGACGATCTGGGCCTTGGCCGTCTTGACTTCCGACTTGCCGATTTGCGTGAAGTACTTCGGGCCGACATACGCCGCAAGCAGCCCGATGATGACCATGACCACCAAAAGCTCAAGCAGCGTGAATCCGCGGCGCTTGTAGACAGGGAGCATGACGAGAACGTCTCAAGCGTTGAACAGACGCGCAGTGTGCGCAACGAATGTGACGCGTCGGTGAAGAGCCCGCTCTGTCGGCGGGCCGGCTCGAATGTCGGCCCCAAGGACGCGCGAAGCGCGGCCCTGGGGCCGACATCTAACTCGCCAACTCCTCGGAGGCCACCGGGGCCGGAGTGGACACGCGCTGTCTCTCGAAGGCTTCGAGCCGCGCATCGAGGCGATCGAATATCTTTTGCGAATCGAGCACGTGTTCGGCGTAGCTGCGGCCCGCCGCGCCGAGGCGCTCTCGACGTTCGGTGTCGCCGGCCAACGCCCTGATGGCGTTGGCAAAACCGATGGCGCACTCGGGTTCGGTGACGATGCCGCAGCCGGCCACGATGGAAGAGATCTCGGTGCGCGGAATCGCCGCGGCGATCACCGGGCGCCCGCTGGCCAGCATGCCGGCCAGCTTGGAGGGCATCACCAGATCGGCGGCACCGCGCAACTGCGGCAGCAAATGAACGTCCGCCATGTTGAGCAAGGCGTTCAGCTCCGACGCCGGCTGCAAGTCCATGAAACGGATGTTGTCCAGATCGGCCGCGGACGCTTCGAGCCCTGAACGCAGTTCGCCATTGCCGCAGATGACGAACACCACCCGGGCATCGTCTTTCAGCAACTGGGCGGTCTGGATCAGCACGTCCAGGCCTTGCTTGCGGTTGATGGTGCCCGAGAACAGGCAGACGGTCTGCGCCGCATGGATGTGCAGCGACTGTCGCAGGCCCTGCGATTTCTCGGTCGGCCGCACCAGGGACAAATCGACCCAGTTGGGCAGCATCTCGGCGTCATGCAACGCAATGCCTTTGGCCGCCAACTGACGCAGCATGCGGCTGGAGATGGTCGAGACCGCATCGAAGCGACGCATCAGGAAGCGTTCGGCGCCCAAGGCGCAGCGGCGCAGAAACGGCTGTTTCAAGATGCCCAATTCGAACGCGGCATCGATCTCGAAGTCCTGGATGTGCAGCCAGGCCTTGGC
>DASQOS010000177.1:0-4425 GCA_035644375.1 Rhizobacter sp. | reverse complement strand
GAGCGGCGCGGCACGCCATGCGTTGGTGACGAGGCGCGCCAGCACGTGTGGTCGCAACACGTCGTTGGTGTCAAGCTCGTCGCGCTTCTCGAGGGACGACATGCGCGAGCGCAAGTCGGTGAACTGCCAAGAAGCCCGGTCCATCATCGCGAGCGCGAGCCTGGAACTCAGAATCTCGACCTCTATCGTGTCGTCGTCCACCAGCGACATGCCGGCTGACGACGCCCGCCCAGGTTCCGGCAAGTCGCTCGGCCGCGACGCGGACACCGTGCCGCTGACGAGTGCTCCTCGCAATGAGGCAATGATGCCGTTGATCCACTGGGGTGCCGCCTTGCGCAGGTCGGTCGCCACGTCACGGCGATTGTACTGAAGTCCGTGTTCGCCCGATTGGGTGGCCAGTAACCTGGCGCCATCTTCTACAGCATGGACCACGCTTGGGACACCGCTCAACAAGCGCTCGACATAGGAGCGACGAGCCTGTGCGGCGAGGGCCAACGAATCGGCGGCGGTCGCCATGGGACGTTAGTGGAAAGTGTTTGAATGGTGAGGCCTTACTCTACACCACCGCTCCTGCGTTCGGGTCATCTGGATCAATGCCTTTTCCTGGGGTTGTCCTTGTCAGGTCTTCGCGCTTGACGCCCAGCCACATGGCAATGGCCGCGGCCACGAACACCGACGAATAAATGCCGAACAGAATGCCGATGGTCAGCGCCACGGCAAAGTAGTGCAGCGTCGGACCGCCAAAGACCAGCATCGACAGCACCATCATCTGTGTGCAGCCGTGGGTGATGATGGTGCGGCTCATCGTGCTGGTGATGGCGTGGTCAATGACCTGGCGCGTGTCCATCTTGCGATACCGGCGAAACGCCTCGCGGATCCGGTCGAAGATGACCACCGATTCATTCACCGAATAGCCCAGTACCGCCAGCACCGCCGCCAGCACCGTCAGCGAGAACTCCCACTGAAAGAAGGCGAAGAAACCGAGAATGATGATCACGTCGTGCAGATTCGCCACGATGGCCGCGATCGAAAACTTCCACTCGAACCTGAAGGCCAGATAAAGCATGATTCCGGCGATCACGAACGCCAGCGCCTTGGCCCCGTCCTGAGCCAGTTCCTTGCCGACTTGCGGACCGACGAATTCGCTGCGCTGCAGGATCACGGGTTCCTGGCTACCCGCCCGGCACACCTGGTGCGTCACGGTTTCACCTTTGGCACTCAGCGTCTGCTGCGCGCCGACCACACCGTTTTCCGACTTGCACAGCTGCGTGAACACGCCCGTCACGAGATCGTCTTTCTTGACATCGCCGCGCACCGGCAGCCGGATCAAGACATCGCGTGCCGAACCGAAAGTCTGTACCTGCACGTCACCGAGCTGCAGGCCCTCGACCGTGCTGCGCACCCGGTTGATGTCGGCAGCCTGCGCATAGGCGACCTCGATCACCGTGCCGCCGGTGAACTCGATCGACAAGTGCAGCCCGCGCGTGGCCAGAAAGAACACCGCCGCCACAAATGTCAGCAGCGAAATGATGTTGAGCACCAGCGCATGCCGCATGAACGGGATGTCGCGCCTGATTCTGAAGAATTCCATGTCGGTCTCTCGTAGTTCTGCGAATCAGGGCTTGGCCGGCAGGTCAGCTTGCGGCTTCCACACCTGGCCGATCGACACGCTCTTGAGCTTTTTCTGACGTCCGTACCAAAAATTGACCAGGCCGCGCGAAAACACCACGGCCGAGAACATCGACGTGAGGATGCCCAGGCAGTGCACGACGGCGAACCCCTTGACCGGGCCGGAGCCGAAGGCCAGCAAGGCCACGCCGGCAATCAGCGTGGTGACGTTGGAGTCCAGGATGGTCGCGAAGGCGCGTTCATACCCGGTGTGGATGGCTGCTTGCGGCGATGCCCCGCCTCGCAGTTCCTCTCGGACGCGTTCATTGATCAGCACATTGGCGTCGATGGCCATGCCCAAGGTCAAAGCAATGGCCGCCATGCCCGGCAGCGTCAACGTGGCCTGCAGCATGGACAGCACCGCCACCAGCAGCAGCAGGTTGAATGCCAGCGACAACGTCGAGAACGCGCCAAACAGCAGGTAGTAAATGCACATGAACACCGCAATCGCCGCAAAGCCGTAGATCACGCTGTTGAAGCCTTTGGCGATGTTGTCTGCGCCCAGGCTCGGTCCGATGGTTCGTTCCTCGATGATTTCCATGGGCGCGGCGAGCGAGCCGGAGCGCAGCAGCAAGGCCGTGTCGGCGGCCTCGACCGTGGTCATCGACCCGGAGATCTGAACCCGACCGCCGCCGATCTCGCTGCGGATGACCGGCGCCGTGACCACCTCGCCCTTGCCCTTCTCGAACAACAAGATCGCCATGCGTTTGCCGATGTTCTCGCGGGTCACGTCCTTGAAGATGCGCGAGCCCTTGGCATCCAGCGTGAGATTGACGGTCGGCTCGTGGGTCTGGCTGTCGAAGCCCGTCTGCGCATCGGTCAGGTTCTCACCCGTCAGGACGACCTGGCGTTTGACGATCAGCGGTCTGGAACCGCGCTCCGTGTAGCGCTCGGCGCCAAACGGCACCGGCCCCGTGCCGGCGGCCGCTGCACCGGCCTCGGCGCTTTCATCGACCATCCGTACCTCCAGCGTGGCGGTGCGGCCGATGATGTCCTTGGCTTTCGCGGTGTCCTGCACACCGGGCAGCTGCACCACCACACGGTCCAGCCCCTGCTGCTGGATCACCGGCTCGGACACGCCCAGTTCGTTGACGCGGTTGTGCAGCGTGGTGATGTTTTGCTTGATGGCGGTTTCCTGCACGCGGCGGGCAGCTTCCGGTTTCAGTTCGCCGGCAAGTTTGAAGTCGGTGCCCTCGGGCAGGTCGGTCCACTGCACATCGGGCAGTTGGTCCGCCAGCAGCGAGTGCGCGGCGTTCAGGGTTTCGCGGTCGCGAAAGCGGATGCCGATCGACGCGTTGTCGCGCGTGACGCCGGCATGGCGAAGGTTCTTGTCACGCAATGACGTGCGAATGTCCCCTGCCAATGACTCGGCCTTCTTGGTCAGCGCCGATTTCATGTCGACCTGCATCAGGAAGTACACCCCGCCGCGCAAGTCCAGCCCGAGGTACATGGGCAACGCATGCATCGCCGTCAGCCAGCGCGGTGAACGCGACACCAGGTTCAGCGCCACGATGTAGCTCGGATCGTTCTCGTCCGGGTCGAGCGCCTTGGTCAAGGCGTCCTTGGCCTTGATCTGCATGTCGGTATCCGGGAAGCGCGCCTTGACGGTGTTGACTTCAAATTGAACGAAATCGGCTTTCAGACCAGAGGATGTCAGCACCTGCTCGACGCGTTGTGCCATGGAGCTGTCGAGCTTGAGCGTGGCCTTGCCGCTGCTCACCTGCACGGCAGGCGCTTCGCCGAAGAAATTGGGCACGGTGAACACGAGGCCCACCAGCAAAGCGATCGCCAGGATCGTGTAGGTCCACCAGGGGTAGCGGTTCATGTCGCCTCTTTCGCGGAGCGGTGCTCCGCAGCGTGTGTCGTCGGTCGCTGCGCGAAGCGCACTCGTCCGACGCCTCGCGGTTTACTTGAAGGTGCCTTTGGGAAGCACTTGAACGACGGCACTGCGCTGAACTTGAACCTCGACACCGTTGGAGATTTCGACGTACAGAAAGCTTTCGCCCATCTTCGACACCTTGCCGACCAGACCACCTCCGATCACCACCTCGTCGCCCTTGGCGATGGCTTCGATCATGGCCTTGTGTTCTTTTTGACGTTTCATCTGCGGCCGGATCATCACGAAGTACAGCACCACGAACATCAGGCCGATGGGCAGCATGCCGGTGAGGCTGCTGAACAAGGATTCAGCCCCGGTTGCAGCGGGTGCCGCTTGTGCAAAAGCTTCGGAAATGAACACGTGAAAGTCCTCGTTGGATCCGGGCAATGCCGGTGGCGCGGGGCCGGAATGAAAAGGGCTGGATTGTAAGCCGCAGCTCAGCTCGGACTCAGGATGGCCTTTGCGAGCGACCGACGGCTCTCACAACCGCCGTTCCTCAAATACGTGGGGCGAATAAGAACAGAACTATTTATTACTTCCTTTGCCCGCCACGCCTCACGATACTGAAACGGTCTATCCAAACTACCGGAGCAAAGAATGGCCAGTCTGAGACTTGGGGACACCGCGCCCGACTTCACCCAGCACTCGTCTGCCGGGGATATCCACTTCCATCCATGGCTGGGCGACAGCTGGGGCGTCTTGTTTTCGCACCCCGCCGACTTCACGCCGGTGTGTACGACTGAACTCGGCCGCGTCGCGGCACTGAAAGATGAGTGGCAGAAGCGCAACACGAAGCCCATCGCTCTCTCGGTCGATCCGATAGAAAAGCACGAGCAATGGTCAGCCGACATCGCCGAAACACAAGGCACAGCGCTCAA
>DASQOS010000176.1:0-2183 GCA_035644375.1 Rhizobacter sp. | reverse complement strand
GTGATGGACATCGTGTTCGCCGCCCGCTACATGGTGCTGGGACTGGGCGATGTGTACCTCGGCGCACCGGTCGCCACGCCGCTCGACCCGCGGCATCGCCTGGTGACGACCAAGTACAACCCCGCGCGCACCTGGACACCGGAAAACGCGGTCGGCATCGGCGGCGCCTATCTGTGCGTGTACGGCATGGAAGGGCCGGGCGGCTACCAGTTCGTCGGCCGCACGGTGCAGATGTGGAACCGTTGGCGAAGCACGCCCGAGTTCGAGCCCGGCAAGCCGTGGCTGCTGCGCTTCTTCGACCAGATCCGCTTCTACCCGGTCAGTGCCGACGAGCTGCTGATGCTGCGCCGCGATTTCATCGCCGGCCGCGCGCCGCTGCGCATCGAGAACGGGCGCTTCAAGCTCTCGGAGTACCAGGCCTTCTTGCAGCAAGAGGCCACGCCCATCGCTGCCTTCAAGCAGGTGCAGCAAGCGGCCTTCGAGGCCGAACGCGAGCGCTGGCGCGCGGCCGGTGTGTCAGAGACGGCGCTGGAGCCGACCGCTGGCGACGATGCGGCCGCGCGCGCCGCGATGGCCGATTTCGACGGTGAGGTGGTGGGCTCTCAGGTCTCGGGTGGCGTGTGGAGCGTGCTGGTCGAAGCCGGCGCCGAGGTCAAGGAAGGCCAGGCGCTGGTGGTGGTCGAGTCGATGAAGATGGAGATCACGGTGCACGCACCGCGCGACGGCAAGGTCGAGCGCGTGATGTGCTCGGCGGGGCAGGCGGTGACGGCGGGGCAGGCCTTGGTGTTGTTGGCGTAGGTGCCGCTGGCCCGCGCGCGGGTGCCGCGGAAGGGGTTGGCTGTGGCGACCGCGCGGCCAATGTCACCCAAAGCAACCGTTCGCGGCCAGCGCCAACGGATGCGCTTGAGCGTCAGCCGCGCCGGGCTGCTTCGATCGCTGCGATGTCGATCTTTCGCATCTGCATCATCGCGTCGAAAGCGCGCTTGGCCGCGGCGCGATCGGGATCGGTGATGGCGGCCGTGAGGGCGCGGGGCGTGATCTGCCACGACAGGCCCCACTTGTCCTTGCACCAGCCGCAGGCGCTCTCCTGGCCGCCGTTGTCCACCAGCGCATTCCACAAGCGGTCGGTTTCGGCCTGGTCGTCGGTCGCGACCTGGAACGAAAACGCCTCGTTGTGCCGGAACGCCGGGCCACCATTGAGGCCAAGACAAGGGATGCCGATCACCCTGAACTCGACCGTCAAGACATTGCCCTGCTGGCCCGCGGGATAGTCGCCAGGCGCGTGAAGGACCGCGCCCACCGCGCTGTCCGGGAAGGTCTCGGCGTAGAACTTCGCGGCGTCCAGCGCGCTGCCGTCGTACCAGAGACAGATCGTGTTTTTGGGGACCATGTTCGTTCTCCAATTCGTGACCAGACCGTGACGTGAATCCTGGCCGCGCAAGCTTACGCGCGAGCCGACCGGCGGGTCAATGCGACCGTCGGCGTCCGTCGCTGGTGCGGCCGACAGCGGCCAGGCAGCACAGGCAGCAATCGACCCAAAGCCGTCTGCCAACCTAGCGGAAAGCGGTTGCCTCACTTTCGATCGCGTGGACCAATTGACCCGGATTTTCCGCTCAAGCATTGCGTTCAACGGGCGGTGCGCTGCTACCCGCTGAGTTCGTCAAGGCCCAAGCCACGGCAAGCCCGAGTCTTTGTAGGCCGCATAGGGCTTGAGATCAGCGATCACGTCGCGGTACCTTTCTTCTGCGCGCCTTGGGCGCAGTCGTCGCGGCCTCCACCTCCGGCGCACTTAAGGCATAAAACTCATGCAGCTTCGCCGCCAGCATCTTCTTGTCGGGCAATTGCGTCTGGTACTCGGCCACCAGCGCGGGCGAGAGGATGCGGCTCAGCGCGTACTCCACCACCTCGCTGTCTTTGCTGGCGCACAGCAGCAGGCCGATGGCCGGGTTCTCGTGCGGCTTCTTCACATCGCGGTCCAGCGCTTCAAGGTAGAAGTTGAGCTTGCCCAGGTGCTCGGGCTCGAAACGATCCACCTTCAGCTCGATGGCTACCAGGCAGTTCAGGCCGCGGTGGAAGAACAGCAGGTCGAGTGCGAAATCGCGCCCGCCGACTGGTGCAGGTCGGCCTCGGTGTGGCTGGCCGACAGGCCGAGAAATTCCAGTGCATAGGCATCTTTGAAGGCG
>DASQOS010000175.1:0-3820 GCA_035644375.1 Rhizobacter sp. | reverse complement strand
TCGTGCACCACCCAGCCTTCCGCCTCCAGCGAGCTGCGCACGAACTGCCGGATCTCGCGCTCGTCTTCGAGCACCAGGGCAACCGGTGTGGGCGTTGCCATCAGAGGTCCGAAGGCAGGGCCGCCTGGGGGCGCGCCAGTTCACCGACGATGGCCTTGGCGTCCTCGGCCGGGTCGATGGACGGCGGCGTGCCCAGCGGCAGGCTGAAGGTGAACGTGGCACCCGTGGGAACTGTGGCCTCGACCCAGATGCGCCCGCGGTGGGCTTCGACGATCGCCCGGCAGATCGCCAGGCCCAGGCCGACACCGGGCGTCGCCGACTCGGCCTTGCCGCGCGTGAACTTCTCGAAGATCAGCTCTTCCTGGCCCTTGGCCACGCCGGGGCCGTGGTCTCGCACGCTGAGCTGAAGTTCATCGTCCACGGCACGCACCAGGATCTCCACAGGTGTCAGGGCCGGCGTGTATTTGCCGGCGTTTTCCAGCAGGTTGGCGAGCACGCGTTCGATCAGCACGGCATCGCATTCGACCAGCGGAACGCCGGGATCGATGCGAACGTTCAAGCTGCGCTCGCCGAGCGCGCCATGGGCCGACTTCAAAGCACTGCCGATCATTTCCTCCATCGACTGCCACTCCAGCCGCAACCTGATCTCACCGCTCTGGATGCGCGCCATGTCGAGCAGGTTGGTCACCATGTCGGTCATGCGCAGCGACTTCTCGCCGATGGCCGCGGCCAGGTCCCGTTGCGGCCCGCTCAGCGCCGGCTGGCTGGCAGCCAGCATCTCGGCCATGCCGACCAGCGCCGCCAGTGGCGTGCGCAGGTCGTGCGACAGCGCGGCCAGCAAGGAGTTGCGCAGGCGCTCCGATTCCATCTGCACCGTGGCGCTTTGCGCAACCTCGATGTAGTGCACCCGCTCCAGCGCCATGGCGGTCAAGGCAGCAAAGGTTTCCAGCTGCTGGCGCTGCTCGGGCACCAACAGGAAACGCGGCTCTTCGGGCTGCAGCGCCAGCACGCCGCGCGAACGCATCGTGGCCTTCAGCGGCAGGTACAGCCAGGCGCTGCCGGCCAGCGTGTCGGTCCCCAGGCCGGCCGCCTGGTGGTGGTCCAGCGCCCATTGCGCGGTGCCAAGATCCAGCCCGCCGGCATCGATCTCCGGAGCCTGCAGGCGGTCGTTCGCATCCAGCACATAAATGGCCACCCGGGCCCGGAACTCGCGCGCGATGACGGCCTGCGCCACCTCCATCGCCTGCTCGTTGGTCAGCATGTTCGACAGATCGCGCGCGGCCTCGAACAAGGCCCTGGAGCGCGCTTCGCGGTGCGTGGCCACCCGCGCCTGGAAACGCAGTCCTGCCGTCAACTGCCCGGTCACCAGGCCGACCAGCAGCATCACGGCAAAGGTGAGAAGGTACTGGACATCGGTGACGGCGAACGACAGTTTGGGTGCGACGAAGAAGAAGTCGAACACGGCAACGTTCAAGAGGGCGGCCAGCACGGCCGGCCCGCGGCCGAGCCAGACGCCCACGCCGACCACCGCCAGCAGAAACACCATCACGATGTTGGACAGGTCGAAGAACGGGGCCAGCCCATGCGAGACGAGCGCCGTCGCCGCACAGACGGCGCCCGCCAGCAGGTAGCGTTGAGCCTGCGCGCCCGCGCCCGCCGCATCCTCGGCCGCCGCGCCGCGGTTCGCGGGCGCGGGCCGTGAGCGCTGCGGCTGGCCGAGCTCGATGCGATCGATGTCGGGCGCGATCGCGGCGATCGATTGCCCGAGCGTGCGCCGCGGCCACCAGGCCGGCCTCGACCGACCCTGGCCGAGCACCAGCTTCGACAGGTTGTTCTGCCGGGCGTGTTCGATCAGCGCGGGTGCGATGTGCTGCGCCGACAGCACGGCCGTGCTGGCCCCCAGGCTGTGGGCCAACTGGATGGTCTGCAGGATGCCCTCGCGCCGGCCCCCGTCCAGCCGCTGCAACGCCGGCGTCTCCACGTACACCGCGTGCCAGGTCACGGCCAGTTGGCGTGCCAGCTGGGCGGTGCTGCGCACCACGTGCTCGGCGCCTGCGTGCGGGCCGATGCAGCACAGCAGCGCGCCTTCGGTCTTCCACACGTGCGCGATCGAGCGGTCGATGCGGTAGGCCTGCACGTCGTCTTCCACGCGGTCGGCGGTGCGGCGCAGCGCCAGCTCGCGCAAGGCCATCAGGTTGCCTTTGCGAAAGAAGTTCTGTGCCGCGCGCTCGGCCTGCGCCGGCAGGTAGACCTTGCCGGCCGCCAGCCGCTCGATCAGCTCGTCGGCCGGCGTGTCGACGAGCACCACTTCATCGGCACGGTCGAAGAAGGTGTCGGGCAGGGTCTCGTGCACCACGATGCCGGTGATGCCGCCGACCACGTCGTTCAGGCTTTCCAGGTGCTGGACATTGAGCGTGCTGTACACGTCGATGCCGGCGGCCAGCAGTTCCTCCACGTCCTGCCAGCGCTTCGGGTGGCGCGAGCCGGCCACGTTGGAGTGCGCCAGTTCGTCGACCAGGATCAGGCCCGGCTTGCGCGCCAGCGCGCCATTCAGATCGAACTCGGTGAGAACCTTGCCGCGGTAGTCGATCTGCGCCGGCGGCAGCAGCGGCAAGCCTTCCAGCAAGGCGGCGGTTTCGCTGCGGCCGTGGGTCTCGACGACGCCCGCCAGCACGTCCACGCCGGCAGCCCGCAGATGGCGCGCGCCCACCAGCATCGCGTAGGTCTTGCCGACGCCTGCCGACGAACCGAAGTAGATGCGCAGGCGGCCACGCGCTTCGCGCTGCTCGTCCTGGCGGATCTGCGCCAGCAGTGCGTCGGGGTCGGGGCGTCGGTCGTCGGTCATGGCTGGGACCGATTGTCACAGCCAGTGGGGCGCGCTTGAAGCGCCACCCGGCCGAAACCGCAGCGGCCGTCGCTTCAACTGTGTGCCGCGTCCAGCGCCAGGTTGAGCTGCAGCACGTTGACGCGCGGCTCGCCCAGAAAGCCGAACAAAGGGCCTTCGGTGTGCTTCTCGATCAACTGCTGAACCTGCGACAAAAGCAGGCCTCGCGCCTTGGCCACACGAACGGCCTGGAAGCGTGCGCCGGCCACGCTGATGTGCGGGTCGAGTCCGCTGCCAGAGGCCGTGACCAGATCCACCGGCACCGGCGCCGTGTTGCCGGGGTCTGCTGCGCGCAGGGCCTCGATGCGGCCCTTCACGGCATCGGCCAGCGCCGGGTTCAGCGGGCCGAGGTTGGAACCGCTCGACGCGGTTCCGTTGTTGGGCATCGGGCTGGTGGCCGACGGACGCCCCCAGATGTACTTCGGGTCGCTGAAGTTCTGCCCGATCAGCGACGCGCCGACCGCCTTGCCGTTGCGCAGGATCAGGCTGCCCGCGGCTTGTTCGGCAAACGCCGCCTGGCCGATGCCGGTGACGGCGAGCGGGTAGGCGATGCCGGTCAACGCGCTCAGCGCCACAAACAAGACCAGGGCCGGACGAACGATGGAGTTCATCATGTCAATTCCTTCAGACGAAGTGCACGCCGGCGAGCAGCAGATCGATCGCCTTGATGCCGATGAACGGCACGATCAGACCGCCGACGCCATAGATGAGAACGTTGCGGCGCAGCAGCGCCGCGGCGCCGATGGCGCGGTACCGGACCCCCTTGAGCGCCAGCGGGATCAGGAACACGATGACGAGCGCGTTGAAGATCACCGCCGACAGGATGGCAGACGACGGACTCGCCAGTCCCATCACGTTCAGCGCGCCGAGTTGCGGATAGGTGGTGACGAACATCGCGGGGATGATCGCGAAGTACTTCGCGACGTCGTTGGCGAT
>DASQOS010000174.1:0-5066 GCA_035644375.1 Rhizobacter sp. | reverse complement strand
CTTTCTCCCCCTCAAGTTTCCCCCTCACCCGGAAACAATAACGAAGCCTCCCCCAAAGCCCAGCCATGGCCAACGACCAAGACCGCAATCTCCCTGCTTCCCAGCGAAAACTGGACAAGGCACGTGCCGACGGCCAAGTGGTGCGTTCGCGCGATCTGGGGCACTTCGCGGCGGTGGCCGTGGGCGGAGCGGGGCTGGTGGTTCTGGCGCCCCAGGCGTCGACCTGGTTGTCCAAGATGCTGGCGGGCGGGCTGAGCTTCGACCTCAAGTCGGTCCAGAACACCGGCTTCATGGCCGACCGTCTCGGCGACCTGACGCTGCAGATGATGTGGGTGATCGTGCCCATGGGCCTCCTGACGGTGCTGGTGGCCATGGCCATGAGCATCGCGGCCGGCGGCTGGGTCTGGACCTGGAAGCCGATGGCGCCGCAGTTCGGCAAGCTCAACCCGATCACCGGCATTCCACGCCTGTTCTCGAAACAGCAACTGATCGACGCGCTCAAGGCCACGCTGCTGGCGCTGATCCTGGGCAGCATCGGCGCGATGTACCTGCGCGCCAACATCGAAACCTTCGGCGGTGCGCTCGCGCTGCCGCTGCCGGCCGCCTTGTCGCATGCCGGCAAGGCCATCGTCGGCGGCATGCTGCTGCTGTTGCTCGCGCTGGCCGCCTTTGCGATGGTCGACCTGCCTTTGCAAAAGCATTTGCACGCGACCAAGCTGAAGATGAGTTACCAGGAATTGAAGCAAGAGCAGCGCGACTCTGAAGGCAACATCGAAATCAAAGCCAAGGCGCGTGCCCGCATGCGTGAAATGGCCAACCGCCGCATGCTGACTGCCGTGCCCAAGGCCGATCTGGTGGTGATGAACCCGACCCACTATGCCGTGGCGCTGAAATACGACGAAGCCAAGATGGGCGCGCCGCGCGTCGTCGCCAAGGGCGCCGACCTGCTGGCCATGAAGATCCGCGACATCGCGAAGGACTCGAAAGTGCCGGTGCTGCAGGCCCCGGCGCTGGCGCGTGCGCTCTATGCCCACACCGAGATCGACCGCGAGGTGCCGGCCGCGTTGTTCGCCGCCGTCGCCCAGGTGCTGGCTTATGTGTACCAGCTGCGCGCCGCGCTCGCCGGCCATGTGCCCATGCCGAATGGCTTGCCGCCACTGAACGTGCCGGCCGATCTGGACCCGCACAACGACCCAGCGTACCTGGCGCGCATGCAGGAGCAGGGCGAATGAACATCAGCAGCAGCAAGCACGCGCCGACGGTTGACGAGGGCTCGTCATGAATGCGTTGATGCGTCAGATGCAGGCGTTTCTGGGGCCGCATGCCACCGCGATCAAGGCGCTGATGGCACCGGTCTTCATCATCATGGTCTTGTCCATGATGGTGCTGCCGCTGCCGGCGTTTGCGCTGGACCTGCTGTTCACCTTCAACATCGCGATGGCCTTGATGGTGATGATGGTCGCCGCCTACATGGTCCGGCCGCTCGACTTTTCGGCCTTCCCAACCGTCATCCTGCTGACGACGTTGCTGCGCCTGTCGCTCAACATCGCGTCCACCCGCGTCGTGCTGCTGCAAGGCCACACCGGCCCGGGCGCGGCCGGCAAGGTGATCGAATCGTTCGGCCACTTCCTGATCGGCGGCAACTTCGCGGTCGGCCTGATCGTGTTCGCGATCCTGGTGGTCATCAACTTCGTGGTGGTGACCAAGGGCGCCGAGCGCATCGCCGAAGTCGGCGCGCGTTTCACCCTGGACGCGATGCCCGGCAAGCAGATGGCGATCGATGCCGACCTGAACGCCGGCCTGATCGACGACAAGGAAGCCAAACGCCGCCGCATGGAAGTGGGCAACGAAGCCGAGTTCTTCGGCTCGATGGACGGCGCCAGCAAGTTCGTGCGCGGCGACGCGATGGCGGGCCTGCTGATCCTCTTCATCAACATCATCGGCGGCTTCATCATCGGCGTGGCGCAGCACGACCTGTCGGCCTCGCAAGCGGCCGACAGCTACATCCTGCTGGCCATCGGCGACGCGCTGGTGGCCCAGGTGCCGGCGCTGCTGATCTCGGTCGCCGCGGCGATGGTGGTGTCGCGCGTCGGCAAGGAGCAAGACGTCGGCACGCAGATCGCGGCGCAGGTGTTCAACTCGCCGCGCACGCTGGCCATCACGGCCGGCGTGATCGGTCTGCTGGGTCTGATCCCGGGCATGCCGCACTTCGTGTTCCTGCTGATTTCCTCGGCGCTGGCCTATGCCTCGCACTGGATGAATGAGCGCAACAAGCGCCTGCTCAACACACCGCCGGCCGCCGCAGCCGCTGCCGAGCCGAACGCCGAAGCCACCTGGGACGACCTGCAGCCGGTGGACACGCTGGGCCTGGAAGTCGGCTACCGCCTGATCGCGCTGGTGGACAAGGCGCGCCAGGGCGACCTGCTGGGCCGCATCAAGGGCGTGCGCCGCAAGTTCGCGCAGGACGTGGGTTTCCTGCCGCCGCCGGTGCACATCCGCGACAACCTCGAACTCAAGCCCAGCATGTACCGCCTGACCTTGCGCGGCGCCGTGGTGGGCGAGGGCGAAGCCTTCCCCGGCATGCTGCTGGCCATCAACCCGGGCGGCGCCACGACCCAGCTGATCGGTACCAAGACCAGCGACCCGGCCTTCGGTTTGCCGGCGGTGTGGATCGAAGAACGCCAGCGCGAAGCGGCACAGATGAACGGCTTCACGGTGGTCGATTGCTCGACCGTCGTGGCCACCCATTTGTCGCACCTGATGCAGCTGCACGCGGCCAAGCTGCTGGGCCGCGTGGAAGTGCAGCAACTGGTGGAACACGTGACCAAGCTGGCACCCAAGATGATCGAAGACGTGGTGCCCAAGATGGTCAGCATCCCGGCGCTGCAAAAGGTGTTGCAGTTGCTGCTGGAAGAGGGCGTGCACATCCGCGACATGCGCTCCATCGTCGAGTGCCTGGCCGAACATTCGTCCACCGTGACCGACCCGCAGGAACTGGCGCGGCGCATTCGCATCCACATCGCGCCGGCCATCGTGCAGCAGATCTACGGGCCGGTGCAAGAGCTGGACGTGATCGCCATGGACCCCGAACTCGAGCGCATCGTGACGCAGGCCTTGAACTCGCCGCACGGCGCGGCGCTGGACCCGGGCGTGGCGGACACGCTGACACGCAGCGCGGCCCAGTCTGCCAAGCGGCAGGAAGACCTGGGCAACCCGGCGTGCCTGCTGGTGCCGGACATGATCCGGGCGCCGATGGCGCGTTTGCTGAAGCGGGCTGCGCCGCGGCTTCGCGTCCTAGGGCACTCGGAGATTCCGGAGACGCATTCGATCCGCATCGGGTCGATTATTGGGGGGCAGGCCTGACGGCTTGGCTCTTTGTTTTTGTTTCTGGCTGAGCGCCCGCTATTCGCGGGCGTTTTTGTTTCTTCTTGCTTTGTTCGGCGGCGTCGGGTTTCGCCCGCCGGGTGAAACCCGACGCGGTGCATCGCAGATGGAAGAAACACAAAAAGCACCTCGTCCGGCCGCCCCCCAGGCGCCAGCCGAAGAAAAGCCCGGTAACCGTCCCTCTCATCCGGCTCAAGTTCCGCCCCGACCCCGGAACAATCACCAGGCCAACCCGTGAACCGTCGCCATGCCTTCAACCCACCCCCACCCTTCGCCCCTCGCGCCGCCCCGTCGGCACGAAATGTCCCAAATGAAGGGATTTCCGGTGGTTGATTGCCCGACTGTCCCTGGCACCCGTCTTTCACACTTGACGCAATTGCAGGCCCTTCGTAGCGGCTTGTTTTGCTGGAGCACCCGATGAACGTCAAACGATTTACCGCGCGCACCTCGCGCGACGCCCTGACCCTGGTTCGCCAGGCTTTTGGCGAAGACGCCGTGGTGTTGTCCACCAAGCCCTGCCCCGAAGGCGTGGAAGTTCTGGCGATGGCGCCTGAAAGCGTGCAGCAGATTGAGCGGCTGTCGGCTTCGTCGATGGCCAGCAACACCGCTGCAGGCCGTGCCGCCACCCAAGGTGCCAGCGCACCCGCAAGCTTTCAACAACGCGCTGCGTCCGCCAAGCCGGCCGCCGCCCAGCCAGCCATCGCTGCTCCAGCGCGCAGCACCACCACCGAAGAAGACGTCAGTGAAGACGTCGCACGCCTGTCGATGAGCACGCTGTCGTTCCAGGACTACGTGCGTGAACGCATGCTGAAGCGCCGCCAGGCCGCGATCCGCGCCCATGAGCGTCAACAAGAACCCACGTTCGTCGAAACCGAAAGCAACCTGTCCAGCGCGCTCGAGCAGCGCCTGGCTGCACGCCAGGCCAACCCCGCAGCGCCAAAAGCGCCAGCGCTGTCGGTCGTGACGCCGCCGGCTGCCGCGGTACCGGCTCCCGCTCCCGCCGCCCGCGCGCCGCTGCTGCGTGAGCCGCCGGTGTTGCGCGAAGAAGTGCGCATGGCCGCCGTGCCGTCCTTGGCCGACACGGCCAGCGCCGTGAACCAGGCCGTCGCTCGCCGCGACCAGCAAGACATGATGAACGAGCTGCGCTCGATGAAGGGCCTGATCGAAGACCGCTTCGGTGCACTGGCCTTCATGGAAAAACTGCAGCGCCAGCCGGTGCAGGCGCAACTGATTCAAAAGCTGCTGGACTGCGGCTTCTCGCCGGCGCTCACCCGCAAGCTGGTCGAGAGCATGCCCACCGACATTGGCGACGAAAACGCCTGGGCCGCCAACGTGCTCGAACGCAACCTGCTGACCGGCGAAGCCGAAGCCTCGCTGGAAGACCAGGGCGGCGTGTTCGCGCTGATCGGCTCCACCGGCGTCGGCAAGACCACCAGCGCTGCCAAGATCGCGGCCGCTTTCGCCACCAAGCATGGCGCCGGCAACCTGGGCCTGATCACCCTCGACGCCTACCGCGTCGGCGCGCACGAACAACTGCGCGCCTATGGCCGCATCCTCGGCGTGCCGGTTCACACCGCGCACGACCGGGCCTCGCTCGAAGACCTGCTGGAGCTGTTGGCGTCCAAGAAGATGGTGCTGATCGACACTGCCGGCATGGCGCAGCGCGACAGCCGCACCCGCGA
>DASQOS010000173.1:0-22675 GCA_035644375.1 Rhizobacter sp. | reverse complement strand
GGCCAGCGTGTAGGTGGACACCAGCAGGCCGAACTGCGCGTCGCTGATGCCGAACAGGCGCGTGAACTGCGGCCCGAGCGGCATCATCACCATGAAGTCGACGATGTACGTGAACTGCATGGCGGCGAGCGTCAGCGGCAGGCTCATCAGCCCGGCGCCGCTCATCGCGCCGACGACGAACAGCAGCGAGTCACCCGGCAGGAACGGCATCACGACGACGCCGGTCTCGACGAAGATGATCGCGAAAAGCAGTGCGTAGACCCACGCGCCGTAAGCCTGCACGAACGTGGCGAGGTGCACGTCGACGTGCAGGATGAAGTCGAGCAGAAAGGCAATGATGTCCATGGGCCGGCATTATCGAGCGTTACCGCCGGCCTTCTTACAATGCCGCATGAATGCCGTTTTGCAGCCGACTTCCCGCCGTCCCATCTGCGAACTACCCGACGAACTGATCAGCCAGATCGCTGCCGGCGAAGTGGTGGAACGGCCGGCCTCGGTGGTGCGCGAGCTGCTCGACAACGCGCTGGACGCCGGCACGCGTGAAGTGACCGTCAAGCTGCTGGCCGGCGGTGTGCGCAGCATCGTCGTCGAGGACGACGGCCACGGCATTCCTGCGGGCGAGCTGCCGCTGGCATTGCGCCGCCACGCCACCAGCAAGATCCGGTCCCTCGACGAACTGGAAAGCGTGGCGACCATGGGTTTCCGCGGCGAAGCGCTGGCCGCCATCGCCGCGGTGGCCGAGCTGAGCATCGCCAGCCGCACCGAAGACTCGGCGCATGCGCAACGCCTCGACGCCCGATCGGGCGAGTTGACACCCGCAGCACGCGGCGTCGGCACCAGCGTCGAAGTGCGCGAGCTGTTTTTCAGCACGCCGGCGCGGCGCAAGTTTCTGAAGACCGATGCGACCGAGTTGGCGCACTGCATTGAAGCCGTGCGCCGCCATGCATTGAGCCGGCCCGACGTCGGCTTCGCCGTGTGGCACGAAGGCAAGCTGGTTCAGCAGTGGCGACGCGTGGTGGCTGCGCAGCGCCTGGAGGATGTGCTGGGCTCCGAGTTCATCGAGCAAAGTCGAGCGGTCGCGTGGGAAGCCGGCCCGCTGCGCATCAGCGGCCGCGTCGGCACGCCGGCCGCCGCGCGCACGCGGGCCGACCAGCAGTATGTGTACGTCAACGGCCGCCACGTGCGCGACAAGCTGGTGGCCCATGGCGTGCGTTCGGCGTATGAGGACGTGCTGCACGGCGGACGCCAGCCGGCGTATGTGCTGTTCATCGACATCGCGCCCGACCGGGTGGACGTGAACGTGCACCCGACCAAGATCGAAGTGCGGTTTCGCGATTCGCGCGAGCTGCACCAGGCCGCGCGCAGGGCAGTGGAAACCGCATTGGCGATTCCCCAGGCCGGGACGCAGGACACGGCGCCGGCCGCTGTTTTCCCCGACACCAATGCGTTGCCGGACAGCGCCTCGCCGGCGCGTTACCCGGTTGCGGCCGGGTCGTGGCCGGGTGCTGGGATGCAGGGCTCGCTGGGCTTGCAACAGGCCGCGGTCTTGTACGCGCGCGAAGCCCCCGCAGCCTGGCCCGAACCCCTGCAGCCTCAAGCGTTAGCGCCGGCCACCGAATGGCCGCTGGGCAAGGCGATTGCACAAGTCGGCGGTGTGTTCGTGCTGGCCGAGAACGTGCAGGGCCTGGTGATTGTCGACATGCATGCGGCGCACGAGCGCATCGTCTATGAGCGCTTGAAGGCCGGCCTCGGGGCCGCGGCCTTGGAAACCCAGGCTTTGCTGATCCCGGCGACCTTTGCCGCGACGCCGCAGGAGATCGCAACGGCCGAGGCGCAGAGCGACAACCTGCGCGCGCTCGGCCTCGATGTCTCGGTGTTGTCGGCAACGACGCTTGCGGTGCGCTCGCGGCCGGCGGCGCTGGCCGGCGGCGATGTGGTGGAACTGGCGCGCAGCGTGTTGGCCGAACTGGCCCAGTACGACGCTAGCAGCGTGATCCAGCGCGCCCAGCACGAGTTGCTGTCGACCATGGCGTGCCATGGCGCGGTGCGCGCCAATCGCCAACTCAGCCTTGAAGAAATGAACGCCTTGCTGCGCGACATGGAGCGCACCGAGCGTGCCGACCAGTGCAACCACGGGCGGCCGACGTGGCGGCAGATCACATTGAAAGAACTCGACGGCTTGTTCTGGCGCGGGCGTTGAGGGCGAACAGCGCCTGAAATGAAAAACGGCCGGTCTTTCGACCGGCCGTTGCACAGGAAAACCTGTGATCAGAAGTTGTGGCGAATACCGACAGCGAAGGCGCTCGGGTCAACCGAGGTGTTGGATACAGCAACCTTGTCGTAGTAGGTGTAGACCTTGGTGCGCTTGCTCAGGTTGTAGTTCACGCCCAGCGTGTACTGGCGGGCTTTTTGTTCGTCGAGAACGGGCGCAGCAGGAACGTTGTCAGTCAGCTTGGTGGCCATGCCCAAGGCAACGTGCAACTCGATCGCACCGATGTCATATTGAGCCGACACCCGCGCGATGGTCTTCGACGCATCTGCAGCGTCTTTCTTGTACCGCTGAACATAGCCGGTCACGGTGATCGGCGAAGCGCTGTAAGAAACGCGCACGCCCACTTGACTGTCTCCGCCGCCAGCGGTGGGGCCAGAGGCAACTTTTTCAGCGCCCAGGCCAATGCCGAGCGGACCGGCCGCGTAGTTGATGGCCAGGTCGTACGAGTGATTGGCCGGAGCGGCCACCGTGCTTTCACCAAAGATGTAACCCAGCTCAGCGGTAACCGGCCCCAGAGCAGGCGTGCGGTACGAGACCTTGTTGTTGTCGGTGCCCAGGTATTTGTAAAGCTGGTCAGACGAGGTGCCGGTGCCATGGTTCAGCAGGTCGGTCACATCGGAAGTCGCGAAATACGCTTCGCTGGTGTAGTGGCCGGCCTTGACCATGCCGAAGCCACCGGACAGGTTGACCGAGCTTTCACCGGCGCCGCCCCAGAATGCGGCATTGGTGGCCGCACCGTTGTCGGAATTGAAACGATGTTCCAGTGTGAACCCAGCCTTCAGGCCGCCACCCAGGTCTTCTTCGCCCTTGAAACCGAGGCGCGAGCCGTTGTTCGCCAGGACAGATGTCGACTCGCCGGTGGTGTCGGTGATGTACTTTTGACGCTCTGCCGAGGTATTCAAACGGCCGTAAATCGTCACCGTGCTCTGGGCCATCGCTGCACCGGCTGCGAGGGTTGAAATGGCTGCGACGAGGAGAGTTCGCTTCATGTTCTGTGTCCTTTTCTGGATGAATTTGCGGTGGCTTGTGCAAAGGCCCAAGTACCGAAACGCAGTCTATGCGCTGCGCCCGTCAAAACCGGGTCGTGCGTTGCATGCCGGCAACAGCATTTTTTAAGCCCCTGAAGGCATCTCGACCTTTCAACGCCCGCGCTGGTGGGCGGGCGCTTCGAACTGCTTGGCCACCAGCGAAAGCGTCAGCGTCAACACCAGGTAAATGGCCGAGATGAGCAGGTACGGTTCCCAGTAGCGCGAGTAGGCGCCAGCCACGGTGCGGGCGGCGAGAGCCAGTTCGGCCAGGCCGATGGCCGACACGAGCGACGAGTCCTTGATCAGCGTGACGCCTTCGTTCACCAGGGCCGGGATCATGCGGCGAAACGCCTGTGGCAACACGATGTGCCGCATGGTCTGCGGGTGGGTCAGGCCCAGGCTGTAACAGGCCTGGGTCTGGCCCGGGTGAATGCTTTGGATGCCGGCTCGAAATATCTCGGAGATGTAGGCCCCGGCGTTCAGCGTGAGCGCCAGCGCACCCGAAAAGAAAGCGCCGTGGAGCTGTCTGAACTCGGTGGCAGCCTCACCCGACAACAACAGGCCGTAGTCCGAGTGGATCAGCGTCGGCATCAGCGCAAAGTGCACCAGCAGGATTTGCACGAACAGCGGCGTGCCACGAAAGAATGTGACGTAAGCGAGCGTGATGACACGCAACCCCTTCAAGACCCATCGCCAAGCCACCGAGTGAGGCTGCGGCGCGTCGCGCGAACTGCTGATCAGCCCGAGCACGACGCCGAGCACCAGCCCGGCGCCGATCGCCACCACCGTGAGCTGCAGGGTCATCCACAGGCCGGAGACGAACAGCGGTCCGTAGCCGGAAAGGATCTCCCAGCGCAAATTCACGGCGCGCGCTTTGGCTTACTTGGACGCCGCCGAAGCCGGAGCCGCCGCGCCCGCCGCACCGAAGTACTTGGCGTAGATCTGGTCATAGCTGCCGTCGGCCTTGATGTCCGCCAGTCCCTTGTTCAGCTTGGCCAACAGATCGGCATTGCCCTTTTTGATCGCCAAGCCGTACTGCTCGGGTTGGAACGCCTTGTCGGCCACGGTCTTGAATTTGTTGTCGGCGTTGTTGGTCACGTAGTTGATGACCACGCCGTTGTCGGCCACGACCGCATCGACGCCGCCCGCTTCCAGCTCCTTGAGGGCCAGCGGGGTCGACTCGAAACGCTTGATGCTGGGGCTGGTCTTGCCCATCATCTTGGTGACCACTTCGTCGCCGGTGGTGCCGGTCTGGACGCCGACCTTGAGTTTTTTCAGGTCGTCGAACTTGCTGACCTTGGATGTCTTCTTGACGGCCATCAGCTGCTGCGCGTCGAAGTACGGGCTGCTGAAGTCCATGGTCTGCTTGCGCTCGTCGGTGATGGTGATGGCCGACACGAGAATGTCGCGATCGCCTTGCTGGAGGTTGTTGAAGATGCCTTCCCACGGGGTGTTGATGAACTTCACCTCGATGCCGGCTTTCTTGGCCACCGCGTTGACCACGTCGATGTCGAAGCCGACGATCTCGCCCTTTTCGTTCTGCGATTCAAACGGCGCATAGGCCGCATCCGTGCCCACGCTGTAAACCTTGGCCACCGGCGCAGCTGCTGCCGAGGCGGGGGCCGATGCCACCGGTGCGGCCGCAGGCGGCTCTTGCTTGCTGCAGGCGGCAAGGACCAGGCCGGCCAGCATCAGACCGGTGGTTTGAAGAAAACGTCGGGTGCTCAATGAGGTCATGAAATTCTCCAAAGGAGTCTTTGTTGGGTTGCCACGGGCAAAGCAGATCGCGTGCCGCCGCGCAGTTTAAGCGTCAAACGGGCACGTCGACGCAGGCTCGGCCGATCAGGCAAACTGCTGGCTTTTCCAACGCTCCGATGTCTTCCCCCGGCCTTACCGTTGCTTGTGCAACCGACCCCCTTCGAGCCGCCTCGTTGCCGGCGCATTTGCCGTCGCTGGACGGGGTTCGCGGCCTGGCGATTGCGCTGGTGTTCGTGCACACGCTCAACGTGCTGGACCGCTCAGGCGATCTGCTGGGCACCGGCGTGGCACGTCTTGCCGGCATGGGCTGGGTGGGTGTGCAACTGTTCTTCGTGCTCAGCGGTTTCCTGATCACCCGCAACCTGCTCGAACTGCAAGGCTCGCCCGATTACTTTCGCTCGTTCTGGGGCCGCCGAGTGCTGCGCATTTTCCCGCTGTACTACGCGACGCTGATCTTCTTTTTCGTGGTGTGGCCGCTGCTCGGCGAGCTGCCGGCGCAGTACGCGGCCGATGTGCCGCATCAATGGCCCTTGTGGCTGTTCCTGTCCAACTGGACCTCGTGGGCGGGCATCGGCGGCATGTCGCTGCCGCATTTCTGGTCGCTGGCGGTGGAGGAACAGTTTTATCTCGTGTGGCCGTTCGTCGTGCACCGCCGCACGCCGCGCCAACTCATCGCGGTGTGTGTGGCGCTGGGCCTCGCCGCCATGGCGTTCAGGGCCTGGCTGCTGTGGGCGGGTTTTGCGCCGATGCAGGTGTATACCTTCACGGTCGGCCGCATGGACGCCCTGGCCGCCGGTGCCGCCGCTGCGGCGTGGTTGCACCTGCCGGGTGTGCTGCCCCGTGTCATCGCGCATCGGTGGCGCTTGCTGGCGCTGGCGTTCGGCATTGGCGTGCTGGGCAAGATCATCCCGCAAGGCTATGGCATGACCGACCCGGCCGGGCAGATCCTCGGCTACTCGCTGCTGTCGGTGGTGTTTGCGCTGCTCGTGGTGCTGGTGGCCTGCAGCGACGCGATGACCGTCGGTTCGTCGGCTGCGGCGTGGCCGCGTCCGCTGCAATGGCGTGTCTTGCGCGCCCTCGGCAAGTACAGTTTTGCGATGTATGTTTTTCAGGCTCCGTTGAAGAGCCTGGTCGGCGAACCGCTGCTGGAGCGTCTGCACTGGACGCCGCATCCCAGCACCTGGCAGGGCGTGAGCTATCTGCTGGCCATGGGCGTGCTGGCCTTGTCGATGGCCTGGCTGTCTTACCACCTGCTGGAAAAGCGCTTCTTGCGCTTGAAGCGATTCTTCGTGGCGCGCAAACCAGCGGCTACGCCTGCGGCGCTGCCGAACACAGCAGCCTGATCTCTTCCGGTGTGAAGCCTGCCGCGCGCCTGGCGTCCAGGTTGAACGGCGGCCGAAGGCGCGGCGCTTGATGACGCTCGGCCAGCACGCCGTAGTGAGCGGCCGGATCCAACCCATCGCGTTGGCACAGCCAGCGATACCAGTGGTTGCCGATGGCCACATGACCCACCTCGTCGCGCAGAATGACTTCCAGAATGTCCACCGCACGCCCATCACCGGCCCTGCGGAACTTGGCTTGCAACGGCGGCGTCGCGTCCAGGCCGCGCGCTTCCAGCGTGCGCGGCACCAGCGCCATGCGCGCGACGATGTCGTGCGCCGTGCGCTGGGTCATCAGCCACAGCCCGTCGTGCGCATCGAAGTCGCCGTAGTCGTGGCCCAGGCTGTTTAGATGTTCGCGCAGCAGCGAGAAGTGCAAGGCTTCTTCGCTGGCGACCTTCAGCCAGTCGACATAGAACGCCACGGGCATGCCGGCAAAGCGAAACGCGGCATCGAGCGCCAGGTTGATCGCGTTGAATTCGATGTGCGCGATGGCATGCAGCAGTCCGGCGCGGCCTTCGGGTGTGAAGGGTCGTCGCGTCAGCACTTGCTTGGGCGGGATCAGCCTCGGCAACGCGGGCCGGCCCGGCAGATTTTCAGGGGCTTCGATCGCCTCGTCGGGATCGACATCAGATGGGTTCAGGCCGGCATACAGATCGCGTGTCTGAGCCACCTTGTCCGCCGGGTCGCTCAGGCACAAAACCTCCAGGGCATGTCTTCGCGGGTTCATCCCTAGAATTATGTCCTTCGCTTCTTTGTGCTCATGCCATGGCCATTTACCAACTCGGTGACCTCGTTCCGCGCATTGCCCCCTCTGCGTGGGTGGCCGACAGCGCCGAGGTGATCGGCAATGTCACGCTGTCCGACGATGTCAGCGTCTGGTTCGGCTGCGTGCTGCGCGGCGATTCCGAACACATCGAGATCGGCGCCGGCAGCAACATCCAGGACGGCACGGTGATCCACGCCGACAAGGGCGTTCCGATGGTGCTGGGGCAGAACGTGTCGGTGGGGCACCAAGTGATGCTGCACAGCTGCCACGTGGGCGACAACTCGCTGATCGGTATCGGCGCCGTGGTGCTCAATGGCGCCAAGATCGGCAAGAACTCGCTGGTCGGTGCGGGGGCGCTGGTGACCGAAGACAAGGAGTTTCCGGACGGTTCGTTGATCCTCGGTTCACCGGCACGCGCCGTGCGCCCGCTGACGCCCGAGCAGATCGCCGACCTGCAGCGCATTGCCGCGCACTATGTCGAAAATGCGCGTCGTTTTCAGGCCGGCTTGAAGAAGATCGGATGATGAACGCAGTGGCATCGGCCAGCGGGGTGCCGTCATGAGCGAGTTGCACAAATTTATCTTTGAAGGCCTGCCGGTGCGCGGCATGCTGGTTCGCCTGACGGACTCGTGGCAAGAGGTGCTGGCGCGTCGCGAGAAGACGCAGGCCACTTTTCCACAACCCGTGCGCGCCTTGCTGGGCGAGATGGCCGCGGCGGGCGTGCTGATGCGCGCCAACATCAAATTCAATGGCTCGCTGATCCTGCAGGCGTTTGGCGACGGGCCGGTGAAGCTGGCGGTGGCCGAGGTGCAAGCCGACCTGGCCTTTCGTGTCACAGCCAAGGTCGTCGGCGAGGTGCCCGCAGGGGCGGGGCTGGAGGCCATGCTCAACCTCAGAGGCCAGGGCCGGTGTGCGATCACGCTCGACCCCAAGGACCCGCTGCCCGGCCAGCAGCCTTACCAGGGCGTGGTGTCGCTGCAGGGCGACCGGCGCGAACCGCTGCAAAAGCTGAGCGAGGTGCTGGAACACTACATGCTGCAGTCCGAACAGCTCGACACCAGGCTGATGCTTGCGGCCAACGACAGCGTGGCGGCCGGCCTGCTGATCCAGCGCTTGCCGATGGAAGGGGTGGGCAATCTGGGCCGCCGTGCGAACGAAGACGACATCGGCATCAATGAGTCCTACCGGCGTATTGCGATGCTGGCCGCCACGCTGACATCCGACGAGCTGCTGACGCTCGATGCCGAGACCGTGCTGCACCGCTTGTTCTGGGAAGAGCCGGTGCGGCGCTTCGAGCCGCCCGATCAGCCGCGCTTTGCGTGCAGCTGTTCGCGCGAGCGCGTGGCCAACATGCTCAAGGGACTGGGCCGCGACGAGATCGACGGCATCATCGCGGAGCAAGGCCGCGTCGAGATCGGCTGCGACTTCTGCGGCTTGACCTACCACTTCGATCCGGTGGACGCGCGCAAGCTGTTCTTGCCGCACCGCGACCAGCCGCCAGGCTCCACCGTTCTGAACTGAAAGCCACCATGCTTTATGCACTGCTGAAACTGGTCCACCTCTACACGGTGGTGATTTGGGTCGGTGGCATGGTGTTTGCGCTGTTCTGCCTGCGCCCGGCTGCGCTGGGCCTGCCGCCGCCGACGCGGGTGCCGCTGATGCACACCGCGCTGGGCCGATTTTTCAAGCTGGTGCTGGTGTCCAGCGTGCTGACGCTGCTGAGCGGCGGCTGGATGATGTCGCGCGTCGCGCAGACCACCCACCAGACCGGCGCCAAGTTCAACATGCCGCTGGAATGGATGGCGATGGCGGTGGGTGGCGTGTTGATGGTCGCCATCTTCATGCACATCCGCTTCGCGCTGTTCAAACGCCTCACGCATGCGGTGGCGGCGCAAGACTGGCCGGCGGGCGGCGCTGCGCTCGGGTCGATCCGCACCTGGGTCGGCGTCAACCTGGCCCTCGGCACGCTGATCGTCACCGCCGTCGTGCTCGGAACGATGAGCTGACGCGCCTCGATCAGCGGCGCAACTTCAGGTGTCGTTCGCAGTCGGCGTCACCGCAGCGCTCGCACATCCACTGCCAGCGCGGGTTGGCCCTGGTTTCGTCGTTGAGCGCGGTGGCCGACAGGGCATGCCGAACCGCCAGCAGGGCTGACTCGACCCGATTCTTTCCCGCTCCCGACACCACCGAATAGGCCACGCCGGCGCGAGCCAGTGCGGCGCGCAGCAGCGCGTCGACGGGTTCGCGCACCTGAGGCCCGTCGCGCAAAGCGTCCGGCTGCCATGGCAAGTCCAGTGCCGAGACCAGTGTCAGTGCATAGCCGGATTGGACCCGCTCGGCTGCGGCATACAGGCTGCGATCGGCAAACACGAGATCGCTGTAGACCGCGGTCATCAGGGCGGTCGTATCGGCGATGACGAGGTCGTGCGTTTGCGCGGCTGCCGCGACGCGTCGTGTCTGCTCGTCGGCGATGCGGGGCTGCTCATGCAGCACGGGCGTTCGTCCGGCCTGCTCGCAGAACTCCCGCAGGTATTCGCTGACGCTGACAACTGAAGAGCCCTCGGCGCGCAGCGCTGCGCACAGCTCATCGGCCAGCGTGGTCTTGCCGGTGCTCTCGGCACCGAGGATCGCGATAACCCGGCCGGCTTTGTTTTCGAGGCCGCTCATCGCACCATGGCCAGCCGCTGCCAGGCCCGCCAGCCGACGAAAGACATCGCGAAGAACACGAGGTACAGCACGGCGGTGAGCCACAAACCTTTGTAGGCGAACAAGGCGGTGCCGACCACATTGACGATGACCCACGTCGGCCAGGCTTCGACGTACTTGCGTCCGAGCAGCCACTGGCCGATGACGCTGGCCGCCGTGGGAAAAGCATCCCACCAGGGGACGTCGGTGTCGGTGAAGGTCTTGAGAAACAGGCCGGCGGCGGGCCAGGTCACGGCCATCGCCGCGAGTGCCATCCAGCGCGCGCGGACATCGAGTCGGCGCACCTGCAAGGCAGAGCCATCGTCCTGGGTACCGCGCAACCATTGCCACCAGCCCCATGCGGCGATCACCGCAAAAAAGATCTGCAGGCTGGCGTCGCCGTACAGTTTGCTGTTCCAGAACAATTCGAAGTACAGCAGCGAGCCGCCAATGGCGCAAGGCCAACCAAGCGGGTTGACGCGGATGTTGCACACGACCATCGCGAGCGAAAGCACGAACGCCACGAGCTCGAGCCAGGTGACGGGCGAGCCCCAGAGCGTGAAGGCGCTCGCGAACCAGGGCTGCAGCGTGTGCAGCAAGGCGGTCATCGGTATGGGACTCAGCCGCCGTCGGGCCGCCCCAAGGCGGCTGAGCGCCCCCTTGGGGGGCAGGAACGCAGTGACGTGGGGGCCGACATTCTCAGCCGCCGTCGGGCCGCCCCAAGGCGGCTGAGCACCCCCTTGGGGGGCAGGAACGCAGTGACGTGGGGGCCGACATTTCTAGCGCTTGGGCGTCGAAACCTGGACGTAGATCTCGTCCGGCTTGACCATGCCCAGCTCGAAACGCGCTTTCTCTTCGACCATTTCCAGGCCTTCTTTCAGGTCGCTGACCTCGGCCGTCAGTCGGTCATTGCGCGTGTGGGCCGCTTCGTTCTCGGCCTTCTGCAGCGTCAGCTTGGCCTGCAAATCCATCGCGTGCGCCACGCCGCCCTTGCCGAACCACAGCTCGGCATGTACCAGCACGATCAGTGCGAGCAGGGCCAGGGTGACAAGACGCATGGACGATTCAGGGGATAGGTTTCATGACCAAGCAGGATGCCGCAGGCCGCTGGCGTCGCCCCCTTGAGGGGGAGGCGCGTAGCGCCTCGGGGGTGGGTCATCTCATCATCTCAAGTTGTAGAACGCAGAGCGGCCCGGATAGCTGGCCACGTCGCCGAGGTCTTCTTCGATGCGCAGCAGCTGGTTGTACTTGGCGATGCGGTCCGAACGCGACATCGAGCCGGTCTTGATCTGGCCGGCGTTGGTGCCGACCGCGATGTCGGCGATGGTCGAGTCTTCGGTTTCGCCCGAGCGGTGGCTGATGACGGCGGTGTAGTTGGCACGCTTGGCCATCTCGATCGCGGCGAAGGTCTCGGTCAGCGTGCCGATCTGGTTGATCTTGATCAGGATCGAATTGGCGATGCGCTTGTCGATGCCTTCTTTCAGGATCTTGGTGTTGGTGACGAACAGGTCATCGCCGACCAGTTGCACCTTGGAGCCGAGCCGGTCGCTGATGTGTTTCCAGCCGTCCCAGTCGTTCTCGGCCATGCCGTCTTCGATGCTGATGATCGGGTACTTGTCGACCCAGGTCGCCAGGATGTCGGTCCACTCGGGCGCCGTCAGCGTCAGGCCTTCGCCGCCCAGCACGTACTTGCCGGCCTTGTAGAACTCGCTGGCCGCGCAGTCCAGGCCGATCGCGATCTGTTCGCCGGCGGTGTAGCCGGCCTTGTCGATGGCTTCCAGGATCAGCTGGATGGCGGCCTCGTGGCTGGCCACGCTGGGCGCGAAACCGCCTTCGTCGCCGACCGCGGTGCTCATGCCTTTGTCGTTGATGATTTTCTTCAGCGCATGGAACACCTCGGCGCCGTAGCGCACCGCTTCGCGAAAGCTCGGTGCGCCCACGGGAATGATCATCAGCTCTTGCAGATCGAGGTTGTTGTTGGCGTGGGCGCCGCCGTTGATGACGTTCATCATCGGCACCGGCAGTTGCATCGCGCCCGAGCCGCCGAAATAACGGTACAGCGGCAGGCCGCTTTCTTCCGCCGCGGCGCGCGCCACGGCCATCGACACCGCCAGCGTGGCGTTGGCGCCCAGGCGCGCCTTGTTGTCGGTGCCGTCCAGGTCGATCAGCGTGCGGTCCAGAAATGCCTGCTCGGACGCATCGAGCCCCAGCACGGCTTCGCTGATCTCGGTGTTGACGTGCTCGACCGCTTTCAGCACACCCTTGCCCAGGTAGCGCTTCTTGTCGCCGTCGCGCAGCTCGATCGCTTCGCGCGAACCGGTGGAGGCGCCCGAAGGCACGGCGGCGCGGCCCATGGTGCCCGACTCGAGCAGCACGTCGCATTCGACGGTGGGATTGCCGCGGCTGTCGAGAATCTCGCGGCCGACGATGTCAACGATGGCACTCATTCAGGTCTTCCTTGTTTGGGGTGTTGAGTTCGAAAGCGGTGTGTGCGACGCAGAGTGGTCAGCAGGAGAAATCGTTTTCGAGCAGAGCTTGCTGTTTGACCACGCGGTCGAGCGCCAGCAGCTGCTCCAGCAAGGCGCGCATGTGTTTGAGCGGCACCGCGTTCGGCCCGTCGCTGAGCGCGTTCGCCGGGTCCGGGTGCGTTTCCATGAAAACACCCGCGATGCCCACGGCAATGCCGGCACGTGCCAGCACCGGAACGAACTCGCGCTGGCCACCCGAGCTGGTGCCCTGGCCGCCGGGCAACTGCACCGAGTGCGTCACGTCGAACACCACCGGCGCATTCGTCTCGCGCATGATCGCCAGCGAGCGCATGTCGCTCACCAGGTTGTTGTAGCCAAAGCTCGCGCCGCGTTCGCAGGCCATGAAGTTGTCGTCGTTCAGGCCTTTGGCGCGGGCTGCGGCGCGCGCCTTGTCGATCACGTTCTTCATGTCGCCGGGTGCGAGGAACTGGCCCTTCTTGATGTTCACCGGCTTGCCCGATTGCGCCACCGCATGGATGAAATCGGTTTGGCGGCACAGGAAGGCGGGCGTTTGCAGCACGTCGACCACCGCCGCCACCGCCTCGATCTCGGCTTCGCTGTGCACGTCGGTCAGCAATGGAACGCCGAGTTCGCGCTTCACCTTGGCCAGGATCTCCAGGCCCTTTTCCATGCCAGGGCCGCGAAACGAGGTGCCCGACGAACGGTTGGCCTTGTCGTAGCTGCTCTTGAAGATGAACGGGATGCCCAGCTTGGCGGTCATTTCCTTCAACGCCCCGGCCACGTCCATCTGCAACTGTTCGGACTCGACGACGCAGGGTCCGGCAATCAGAAAGAACGGCTGGTCAATGCCGATGTTGAACCCACAGAGCTTCATGCTGCCGCCTTCTCCAAACGTTCGGCCTGGTGCGCCAACGCGGCTTCGATGAACGACAAGAACAGCGGGTGCGCACCCCAGGGTGTCGATTTGAATTCCGGGTGGAACTGCACGCCGATGAACCACGGGTGAATGCTGCGCGGCAACTCGACGATCTCGGTCAGCTTCTCGCGTTGCGTCAGTGCCGAAATCACCAGCCCGGCTTCGTTGAGCTGGTCGAGGTAGTGCACATTGGCTTCGTAACGGTGGCGGTGGCGCTCGGTCACCACGTCGCCGTAGATTTCGTGTGCCAGCGTGCCGGGTTTGACGTCGGAACTCTGCGCGCCCAGGCGCATCGTGCCGCCCATGTTGGACTGCGCGTTGCGCTTCTGGATCGAGCCGTCGGCGTCTTGCCATTCTTCGATCAGCGCGATCACCGGGTGCGGTGTCTCGGGTTCGAACTCGGTGCTGTTGGCGTCGGCCAGCCCTGCCTTGTGGCGCGCGTACTCGATGGTCGCGACCTGCATGCCCAGGCAGATGCCGAGGTAGGGCACCTTGTGTTCGCGCGCGAACTGCGCGGTCAGTATCTTGCCTTCGACGCCACGTTTGCCGAAGCCGCCGGGCACGAGGATCGCGTCAAAGCGCTCCAGCTGGCCGATGTTGGCCGGTGTCAGCGTTTCCGAATCGACGTACTCGATGTCGATCCGCGCATGGTTGTGGATGCCCGCGTGGCGCAGCGCTTCGTTGAGCGACTTGTACGAATCCGACAGATCGGTGTATTTGCCGGACATCGCAATGCTGATGCGCCGCTGCGGATGTTCGACCTCGTGCACCAGCGCATCCCAGCGCTTCAGGTTGGCCGGCTGGCTGTTGATGCGCAGCTTGTCGCAGATCAGGCCGTCCAGCCCCTGCTCGTGCAGCATGCGTGGCACCTTGTAGATGGTGTCCACGTCCCACATCGAGATCACGCCCCATTCGGGCACGTTGGTGAAGAGCGAAATCTTGTCGCGCTCTTCGGCCGGTATCGCGCGGTCGGCGCGGCACAGCAGCGCATCGGCCTGGATGCCGATCTCGCGCAGCTTTTGCACCGTGTGCTGCGTCGGCTTGGTTTTCAGCTCGCCGGCGGCGGCGATCCACGGCACGTAGGTCAGGTGCACGAAGGCGGCGGCGTTGGGGCCCATGCGCAAGCTCATCTGGCGCGCCGCTTCGAGAAAGGGCAAAGATTCGATGTCGCCGACCGTGCCGCCGACTTCGACGATGGCCACGTCCACGGCCTGCGGCGTGCCGAAGCCGGCGCCGCGTTTGACGAACTCCTGGATCTCGTTGGTGACGTGCGGAATCACCTGCACCGTCTTGCCGAGGTAGTCGCCGCGGCGCTCTTTTTCGAGCACGCTCTTGTAGATCTGGCCGGTGGTGAAGTTGTTGGCCTTCTTCATCCGCGTGGTGATGAAGCGCTCGTAGTGGCCCAGGTCGAGGTCGGTTTCAGCGCCGTCGTCGGTGACGAAGACCTCACCGTGCTGGAACGGCGACATCGTGCCCGGATCAACGTTCAGGTACGGGTCCAGTTTGATCAGGGTGACCTTCAGGCCGCGCGATTCGAGGATCGCAGCAAGAGATGCAGCCGCAATGCCCTTGCCCAGCGAGGACACCACACCGCCGGTCACAAAGACGAACTTGGTCATTGCTGTCAGCACCCGCTTGTCACAAGTGCTGTGGTGGTAAAGCGCGATTATAGGTGTGGAGACTGGGCATCCACGAGACGGGTTAGGGATGTGCAGGCTTGGCAAAAGCTGCCAGCCACCGCAGCACCTCGTGGACGGTTTTTTCGGGCTGCTCGAACGGAAAAAGATGCGAGCCTTCGATCCACGAGACCCGGCCCTGCGTGACGCGCTGCGTGGCCTTGAGCCCGACGCGCTTGACCTCCAGCGATTCGCTGCCGCCGACGAACGCCACCGGGCAGGCCACCGGATGTTGGCGCAAGAAACCCGGTATGTCGTGCGGCAGGGTGTTGTAGATCAGGGTTTCGACGTCGCGGCTGAAGCGCAGCGTGTGGCCCGGCAGATGGGGCCGTGTCGACGGCTCGATGCCGCTGCGTATGTAGTCCTGCAGCACCTGCGGGTCCCAGCGCGCGAACGCGGGTTTGGCCGCGAAGTGCGCCCGCGCGGCTTCGGGGCTCGGCCAGTGCTGGCGTCGGCCCTTGGACACCTGCCCCGGTGAAATGCGCCCGCCCATGCCGGTGGCCTTGGCCAGGTAAATGGTCTTGCCGAGCCAGCCGCCGACGAGGGGCGAGTCGAGCAGCACCACGCCGCGCGCCAGCGCCGGGCATTGGGCCGCGGCCAGCAAGCTCAGGTAACCGCCCAGCGAATGTCCCACCAGAAAGGCCGGGCCTTGCGAATGGTTTTGCGCGAACTGGATCAGTTCGTCACGCAGCCTGGGCCACTGGTTGCTGACGGGAAAGTGCGGGTCGTGGCCGTATTTGTCGAGGGCGTGGACTGTGAAGCCCGCTGCCTGCCAGGCTTCGAACAACACGCGGTAGGTGCCGGCCGGAAAACTGTTGCCGTGCGAGAAAACGATCGTGCCGAGGCCGGCGCTGCCCATCAGACGATTTTTTCGCCCGAGTGGGTGATCTTGCGCATGGGTTCGTAGCGGCTCGAACTGGTGAGCAGCGGATGGGCGGTGCTTTGCCCGTTCCACTGCGGGTCCTCGATCGATTCGAACACCTGTCGCAGGCGCTGGCCCCAAGTGCCGCGAATCATCGCGAAGTAGGGGTTTTGATCGTCGATGCAGACGATCTGCTGCGTCTGGAAGGCGCCTGTGTCGTACACCAGCAAGTCGAGCGGCAAACCCACCGACAAATTCGATTTCAGTGTTGAGTCCATCGACACCAGCGCGCACTTGGCGGCCTCTTCCAGCGGGGTGTGCGGCGTGATCATGCGGTCGAGCACCGGTTTGCCGTACTTCGACTCGCCGACCTGGAAGTAACAGGTCTCGCGCGTGGCCTCGATGAAATTGCCGGCCGAGTAAACCAGAAACAGGCGCATCGCCTCGCCTTGAATCTGCCCGCCGAAGATCATCGATGCGTTGAAATCGACGCCGGCCTTCTTCAGCGAGGGACCGTCTTGTTCGTAGACGCGCCGCACCGCTTTGCCGAGCACGCGCACCGCGTCGAACATGCTGGTGGCGTTCCAGATGGTGATCGGCTCGTCGCTGCCGTTTTCGAGTTTCTCGACCTGCAGCAGCTCGCGCACCGACTGCGAGATCGACAGGTTGCCGGCCGACAGCATCACCATGAAACGGTCACCCGGGCGCTCGTAGACCATCATCTTGCGGAAGGTGTTGATCTGGTCCAGACCGGCGTTGGTGCGCGAGTCGGAAAGGAACACGAGCCCGGCGTCGAGTTTGATGCCCACGCAGTAAGTCATGGCTTTTTCTCTTGTAGGTTTTTCAAGCGGTACAGGGCGTCGAGCGCCTCTTTGGGCGACAGCATATCGGGGTTGAGCGCAGCCAGTGCAGCTTCGATCGGCGATGGCTCCGTCGCAACGGCGTCAGCCGGCACGGCAAACAAGTCGATTTGCGCGTGCGCCGCTTTCTGCTGCGCCTCCAGCGCTTCGAGCGTGGCCCGCGCTTGACGTACCAACGCGGCCGGCATGCCGGCCAGACGCGCCACCTGGACGCCGTAGCTGCGGCTTGCCGGGCCCGGCTGAATGTCGTGCAGGAAGACGATGTCGCCGCTTCCGGTGCCGGGTTGGGTTTCGGCAGCCGACACGTGCACGTTCAGCGCCCGCTCGTGTTTGAGCGGGAACTCGGTCAGCTCGAAGTAATGGGTGGCGAACAGCGTGAACGCGCGGTTGCGCTCGTGCAGATGGCTGGCGATGGCGCCGGCCAACGCCAGGCCGTCGAAGGTCGAGGTGCCGCGACCGATCTCGTCCATCAGCACCAGCGATTGCTCGGTGGCACCATGAATGATGGCGGCGGCTTCGGTCATCTCCAGCATGAAGGTCGATTGCGCGTTGGCCAGGTCGTCGGCTGCGCCGATGCGCGTGTGGATGGCGTCGATGGGGCCCAGCCGGCAGGCTGTCGCCGGCACGAACGAACCGACCGCGGCCAGCAGCGCGATCAGCGCGACCTGGCGCATGAAGGTGCTCTTGCCGCCCATGTTCGGGCCGGTGATGATGAGCATCTTGCGGCTGGCGTCGAGCCGGCAGTCGTTGGCGATGAAGTTGCCGGCGCCGGTTTCGGCCAGGCGCGCTTCCACCACCGGGTGGCGCCCGCCCTTGATGTCGATGCAGGGTTCGCGCACGAACTGCGGGCGACTCCAGTTCAAGCTGTGCGCGCGCTCGGCCAGCGCCGCCAGCGCGTCCAGGCTGGCCAGTGCGCGCGCCAGATCAGACAGCGCTTCCAGCTGCGGTTGCAACTGGTCGACCACCTGTTCGTACAACATCTTCTCGCGTGCCAGCGAGCGGTCTTGCGCCGACAGCGCCTTGTCCTCGAACGACTTGAGCTCGGGCGTGATGAAGCGCTCGGCATTCTTCAGCGTCTGGCGTCGCTGATAGTCCAAGGGCACCTTGCCCGCCTGGCCCTGTGTCACCTCGATGTAGAAGCCGTGCACCTTGTTGTACTGCACGCGCAGATTGGCAATGCCAGTGCGGGCACGTTCGCGGGTTTCCAGGTCGAGCAAGAACGCATCGCAGTTCTGGCTGATGCCGCGCAACTCGTCGAGCTGCGAATCGTAGCCAGGCGCAATCACGCCGCCATCGCGCAGCAGCACCGAGGGTTCTTCGGCAATCGCCGCTGCCAGAAGGCTGGCAATCTCGCCCGGCGGGTTCAAAGCCTCGGCCAGCATGTCCAGCAGCAAGGCGCGTTGCGTCGGCACACGTGCGCGCAAGGCGGGCAGGCCGGCGAGCGTGGCACGCAGGCCGGTCAGCTCGCGCGGGCGAACCTGGCGCAGCGCGATGCGGGCGGTGATGCGTTCCACATCGCTGACGCCGCGCAGCGCGTCGCGCAGCGACTCGAAGCGTCCGTCCAGCAGCACCTCGAGTGCGTCATGCCGCTGTATCGCCACCGTGCGTTCGCGCAGCGGGTGCGTCAACCAGTGTCTCAGCGCGCGGCTGCCCATGCCGGTGCGGCAGGTGTCGAGCAGCGAGAGCAGCGTCGGCGCATCGTCGCCACGCAGCGTCTGCGTCAGTTCCAGGTTGCGGTGCGTCGTTGGCGGCAGGTCGAGCAGGTCGCCTGCGCGTTCCACCGTCAGTGTGCGCACATGGGCCAGTGCCTGGCCTTGCGTGTGTTCGGCGTAGCTGAGCAGCGCTGCCGCGGCGGCCTGCGCCGTCCTCAGGTCTTGCGCACTGAAGCCGCTCAGGCTCGCGACCCGCAATTGCTCGCAGAGTTTGCGTTGGCCGAGCGCGGTGTCGAATTGCCAGGCCGGACGGTGCGTCAGTGCGATGCGCGATTGGGCCAGGGCCAGCGGAATCTGCTCGCGATCGACCAGTGCCTCGGCGGCGTTCAATCGCGACAGCCAGCCCGCAAGTTCGCGTTCGCTGCATTCGGTCATGCCGAGCTGGCCGTTGGACAAGCCCAACCAGGCCAATCCGTAAGTGACGCTGCCGCGGTGGCTGTGCTGCGACACCGACAGCAGCAACGCATCGCGCTTGTCGGCCAGCAGCTCGGTGTCGGTCACCGTGCCCGGCGTGACCACGCGCACGACCTTGCGCTCGACCGGGCCCTTGGCTGTGCCCACATCGCCGACCTGCTCGCAGATCGCCACCGCTTCGCCGAGCTTGATCAGCTTGGCCAGGTAGCTCTCCACCGAGTGCACCGGCACGCCGGCCATCACCACCGGCTCGCCGCCGCTTTGGCCGCGCGAGGTCAGCGTGATGTCGAGCAGCTTGTTGGCGCGGCGCGCGTCGTCGAAGAACAGCTCGTAGAAATCGCCCATGCGGTAGAACACCAGCGTCTCGGCGAACTCGGCCTTGATGCGCAGGTACTGCTGCATCATCGGCGTGTGCTGTGAAAGGTCGAGCGTGGCTGTCGCGGTGTTCATGGAGGGCGCGGTTGCGAGGTCGGCACTCATGCCCGTGCCGGCACAGGCGCTGTCAGTTCTTTGAACCGAGATCGGCCTTGCGAATGCGCACCGACTTCTTGGCCGGCGCGGCTTCGGCCGGCGCCACCAGCGTGCCGAGCAGCGCGGCCTCTGGCGTCAGCGAGTCCAGGCCCTGAGAGGCCGCTGCCGCGGCAGCGGCTTCGCCTTCCTGGATGACGCGCGAATACGGCGTCAGGATGCTCACCATCTGGCCGTAGATCTTTGGGTTGCCCGCAACCACCTCGCGCTGGTACATGAAATCGGAATGGCCCGTGAAGTTGCCGATCAGCCCACCGGCCTCGGTGATCAGCAAGGACCCCGCGGCGATGTCCCAGGGGTTCAGGCCGGTCTCGAAAAAGCCGTCGTAGTAGCCCGCGGCCACGTAGCACAGGTCGAGCGCGGCAGCGCCGGGACGGCGCAGTCCGGCGCAGTTCTGCATGATCTCTTCGAACATCTTGACGTAGCGCTTGAAGTTGTCGCCTTTGCGGAACGGAAAACCGGTGCCGATCAGCGACTCGGCCATGCGGATGCGCTTGGACACGCGCAGGCGCTTGTCGTTGAGGAAGGCGCCGCGTCCCTTGGACGCATAGAACATGTCGTTGCGCGTCGGGTCGTAGACCACCGCCTGCTGCACCTGGTCGCGAAAGGCCAGCGCGATCGACACCGCGTACACCGGAAAGCCGTGGATGAAGTTGGTGGTGCCGTCCAGCGGGTCGATGATCCAGACGTACTCGCTGTTCTTCGCGCCATGCGTGCGGCCCGATTCCTCGGCCAGGATGCCGTGGCCCGGGTAGGCGGTGAGCAGGATTTCGATGATGGCCTGCTCGGCCATCTGGTCGACCTCGGTGACGAAGTCGTTCGGCGACTTGGTGCTGACGCGCAGCAGGTCGACATCGAGCGAAGCGCGGTTGATGAGCGACCCTGCCGCGCGTGCCGCCTTGATGGCGACGTTGAGCATGGGGTGAAGCGCTTGCGACATGGAAGACCCTGTACAGGAGAGAGAGGCTGCTTTCCGACCGGAAAGAGCAGTGTAGGAGCGTGGCTCGTACGGATAATGCGATTTTATCCTGCCCGGGTCTGCTTCCCTTGGACACCACCCGCTTCATCCTGCTCAACACCAGCCACCCCGGCAACGTGGGCGCTGCCGCCCGCGCGATGAAGGTGATGGGGTTCGGCGATCTGGTGCTGGTGTCGCCGCGCCATCCCGACGTGCTGACCCAGGAAGACACGTTGGCGATGGCCAGCAGCGCAGCCGACGTGCTGGCGCGCGCCCGCGTGGTGGACAGCTTCGCCGAGGCGCTCGACGGCGTGACCTTCGCCTGTGCCACGGCCATGACGCCGCGCGACTTCGGCCCGCCGACACAGGCGCCGCGCGAGCTGTTTGCACAACTTGCGGACACGGCGCATCGCGTGGCCTTCGTCTTTGGTTCCGAGCGGTTCGGCATGTGCAACGACGACGTGTACCGCTGCCATGCGGCGCTGAGCATTCCCACGCATCCCGACTACGGCTCGCTCAATCTGGCGCAAGCGGTGCAGTTGCTGGCGTACGACTGGCGCCAGGCTTTGGGCGGCTTCGCGGTACTGCCGAGAACCACCGACCCGACCTGCGCCAACGCGGCCGAAGTGCAGGGCTTGCTCGACCACTGGCAGCGCGCGCTCCAGGCGGTGGGTTTTCTCGACCCTGCGGCGCCCGGAAAGCTGATGCCGCGCCTGAACCAGCTCTTCAACCGGGCTCAGTTGAGCGCCGACGAGGTGCACATTCTGCGTGGCGTGGCGCACGCGATGGAAAAGAAGCGCTGACAGCCCTGCTCGCACTGCAAATACGGCCCGCCGCTACACTGCGTCGCACCTTGCATCAACGCCAGACAACATGTTTCAACGCCTGCGAGAAGACATTGCCTGCATCCTCGAGCGCGACCCCGCCGCGCACTCGGCGTGGGAGGTGTTGACCTGCTACCCGGGTCTTCATGCGTTGGTCATTCACCGCTGGGCGCACGCCTGCTGGGCGTACGGCTTTCGCTGGTTCGGCCGCTTCTTGTCGCACCTCGGGCGCTTTTTCACCGGCATCGAGATTCACCCGGGGGCGGTCATCGGGCGGCGTGTGTTCATTGACCATGGCATGGGCGTGGTCGTGGGTGAGACCGCCGAGATCGGCGACGACTGCACCATCTACCAGGGCGTCACGCTGGGCGGGACGTCGCTGGCGCGCGGCGCCAAGCGCCACCCGACCTTGGGCAAGGGCGTCATCGTCGGCGCCAACTCGCAGGTGCTGGGCGGCTTCACGGTGGGCGACGGCGCGCGCGTCGGCTCCAACGCGGTGGTGCTGAAGGCGGTGCCCCCGGGCGCCACCGCCGTGGGCAACCCGGCGCGCGTGCTGGTCAAGGGCCAGGACACGCTGCGCGAGGAAACAGCGGCGCGCATGGGTTTTTCGGCCTACGGTGTGACGCAGAACGACGACCCTCTGGCGCAGGCGATGAAGGGCCTGATCGACAACGCCGCCGGCAGCGCGCACCAGATCGCGATGCTGTGGGCGGCCATCGAGAAGCTCTCGCCGGTGAAGCAGGACTGCCTGCCGAGCGATGCGCAAACGACCGAGGATTTCGACGCCGAGCGCTTGAACCAGCTGATGCGTTGATCAGCGCGCCGGGCGCTGCGCCGATGTCGGCCGAAAGGCCTTGCAGACGGTGTCGTCGGTTTCCAGGTAGGGGCCGCCGATCAGGTCGATGCAGTACGGCACGGCGGCAAAAATACCGTGCACCGGCGGCTGCGCAGCCGGCAGGCCTTCCAGCGTTTCAGCGATGGACTTCGGCTGGCCCGGCAGGTTGACGATCAGCGCCTGGCCACGGATCACCGCCACCTGGCGCGACAGGATCGCGGTGGGCACGAAGCGCAGGCCGATCTGCCGCATTTGCTCGCCGAAGCCGGGCATCTCCTTGTCGGCGACCGCCAGCGTGGCGTCGGGTGTCACGTCGCGCGGCGCCGGGCCGGTGCCGCCGGTGGTCAGCACCAGATGGCAATGCGCGTCGTCCACCAGCTCGCACAGCGTGGCACTGATGGTCGGCTGGGCGTCCGGAATCAGCCGTGCTTCCCAGGCGATCGGATTGCGCAGCACGCGCGACAACCAGGCCTGCAGCGCCGGGATGCCTTTGTCTTCGTAGACGCCACTGGCGGCGCGGTCGCTGACGGACACCACGCCGATGCGCACGGCGTCGAACAACGCAGCCGGACGGGGGTGGTCGCTCATGTGTCGGGCTGCGCCAGCGCGTGCGCCTTGATGAACTGGAACAGCTCGCGGTAGGCGCGTCCACTGCGCTGCTCGGGTGCTGCGGCGGCATCTTTGCGCGCCGCCCGGATCAGGCTGCGCAG
>DASQOS010000172.1:0-3732 GCA_035644375.1 Rhizobacter sp. | reverse complement strand
AACCCGGCCAAGTACCTGGCGGGCAAGCACATCACCTTGACGCGCGCCGCCAAGGAGTTCCGCACGCTGGCGCTGTTGCGCCTGGCGTCCACCGACCCCGATGCCGCGGCGGTTCAGCTCAACATGAAGTGGGAGGCGGTGCTGCCGCCCGAGCTGGCCGCATGGGCCTGGGCCTCCGTGGGCAAACAGGCGGCGAAGAACCTGCTGCCCGACGCCAGCACCTATTACCAGCGCGCTGAAATGCTGCAGGCCAAGACCTCGATCGAGATCGACTGGACCGACGACATCCTGGCCTGGAAGGCGCGCGCGGCGCTGCGTGCCAACGACGGCGCACCGCGCTGGCAACAGGTGGTGCAGGCCATCAACTCGATGAGCGCAGCCGAGCAGAAAGAAGCGACCTGGGTCTACTGGAAAGCACGTGCCTTGCAGGCCTTGGCCGGCAGCTCGGCCGAGCCCGCGCCGATGCTGGCGCAAGCGCGCGAGATGCTGGGCACGATCGCCGGCCAGCTGAGCTTTTACGGCTCGCTGGCCGCCGAAGACCTGGGCCAGCCCATCGCCTTGCCGGCACGCCCGCAGCCATTGACACCCGCCGAACGCGTCGTGGCGCTGCGCGACCCCGGCCTCACGCGCGCGACGCAGCTGTTGAGCCTGGGCCTGCGCAGCGAAGGCGCGCGCGAGTGGAACTACAGCGTGCGCAGCCTGGGCGAACGCGAGTTGCTGGCCGCCGCGCAACTGGCCTGCGACCTCGCCATCTGGGACCGCTGCGTGTTCACCAGCGAGAAGACTCGCAGCGAGATCGACATGACGCAGCGCTACCCCACGCCGTACCGCACCGAGATCCTGGCGGCCGCGCGTGCGGCCGCGCTCGACCCGGCGCTGGTCTACGGTTTGATCCGCCAAGAGTCGCGCTTCCAGGCCGACGTGCGCTCCGCTGCAGCGGCCTACGGCCTGATGCAGGTGATACAGCCCACCGCCAAGGTCGTGTCCCGGCGCATCGGCATGGCCTACGACCCGGCTCAGCTCAACGACATCGGCACCAACCTCAAGCTCGGCACCAGCTACCTGAAGCTGCTGATCGACGACTTCGGAGGTTCGCAGGCCCTGTCTGCCGCCGGGTACAACGCCGGGCCGGGCCGGCCGCGGCGCTGGCGCGAAGGCGCCGTGATCGATTCGGCGATCTGGATCGAGAACATCCCGTTTTCCGAAACGCGCGACTACGTCAAGAAGGTGCTGTCCAACGCCACCTTCTATGCCGCCCTGCTGCAGAGCCCCGACGCCACGCAGGCGCCGTCGCTCAAGGCGCGCATGGGCCGCGTGGTCGGCCCGCGTCCGCCGCAGGCGCCGCCGCCGGACACGCTGCTGCCGTGATGCGTCTGCCGCATCAAACCGATTCGCAACTCTCATGAAACGGCCGTCTTTCCTGACCTAGCATCGGGCTTCACGAAAGGCATCCATGCAGCTCGTTATCGGCAACAAGAACTACTCGTCCTGGTCCATGCGCCCCTGGGTGCTGATGAAGCAGACCGGCATCGCCTTCGACGAGGTGAAGCTGCCCTTCGACGCCTTCACGCCCGACTCCAAGTTCAAGGCCTCACTGGCGCCGCACAGCCCGGCCGGCAAGGTGCCGGTGCTGGTGGACGACGGCTTTTCGGTATGGGACTCGCTGGCGATTGCCGAGTACTTGGCCGAGAAGTTTCCCGACAAGGCGCTGTGGCCCGCAGACACGCAGGCCCGCGCCCGCGCGCGCAGCGTGTGCGCCGAAATGCATGCCGGCTTCGAGGCGCTGCGCCACCACTTCGGCATGAACATCGAAGCCGCGCTGCCCGAGGTCGGCCAGCGTTTGTTGCGTGAACAGCCCGCCCTGCGCGCCGACGTCGACCGCATCGTCCAGATGTGGGGCGAGCTGCTCGCCAGCCACCCGGGGCCGATGCTGTTCGGTCCGTTCAGCGTGGCCGACGCGTTCTTCGCGCCGGTGGTCACGCGCCTGGTGACCTACGGCGTGCCGGTGCCCGCGGCGATTGCCGCCTACATCGAACGCGTGCAAGCACTGCCCAGCGTGGTGGAGTGGACGCGGGACGCGCTGGCCGAACACGAGTTCCTCGACTTCGAAGAGCCCCACCGAAGCCACCGCTGAGGCCCCTACACTGGCCGCCATGAAGACATGGATGGTCGGTGGCGCGGTGCGCGACGCCCTGCTGGGCCTGCCGGTGAACGACCGCGACTGGGTCGTCGTCGGCGCCACGCCGCAGCAAATGCTCGACGCCGGCTACCTGCCCGTGGGCAAAGACTTCCCGGTGTTCCTGCACCCGCAGACCCAAGAGGAATACGCACTGGCGCGCACCGAACGCAAGACCGCGCCGGGCTACACCGGCTTTGCCTTCCATGCCGACCCGGGCGTCACGCTGGAAGACGACCTGCAGCGGCGCGACCTGACCATCAACGCGATCGCGCAAGCCGAAGACGGCACGCGGGTCGACCCCTGCGGCGGCCAGCGCGACCTGCACGACAAGGTGTTGCGCCATGTCTCGCCGGCCTTCGCCGAAGACCCGGTGCGCATCCTGCGGCTTGCGCGCTTTGCGGCGCGCTTCCACGAATTCCACGTGGCCGACGAAACCACCACGCTGATGCGCCAGATGGTCGAGGCCGGCGAAGTCGATGCGCTGGTGCCCGAACGCGTGTGGCAAGAGCTGGCGCGCGGCCTGATGGAAGGCCACCCGTCGCGCATGTTCGAGGTGCTGCGCAGCTGCGGCGCGCTGGTGCGCCTGCTGCCCGAGGTCGATCGCCTGTGGGGCGTGCCGCAACCCCCCGAGCACCACCCCGAGGTCGACACCGGCGTGCACCTGATGCTGGTGCTGGACATGGCGGCGCATTTGAATGCGCCCTTGAGCGTGCGCTTTGCGTGCCTCGGGCACGACCTCGGCAAGGGCACGACGCGGGCCGAAGAGCTGCCGCGCCACATCGCCCACGAGGCGCGCAGCGTGAAGCTGGTAAAGCAGTTATGCGAACGGCTGCGCGTGCCCACCGAGTGCCGCGAACTGGCCGAAACCGTGGCCCGCGAACATGGCAACGTGCACCGCAGCGGCGGGTTCGATGCGACGGCCGTGATGCGCCTGCTCGAACGTTGCGATGCGTGGCGCCGTCCACAGCGCTTTGCCGAACTGCTGCTGGCCTGCGAGTGCGACGCGCGCGGCCGCACCGGGTTTGAAGACCGGCCTTACCCGCAGCGCGAGCGGCTGCAGCGTGCGCTCGATGCCGCCCTGGCCATCGACAGCGCGGCGGTTTCGGCGCAGGCTTTGGCGCGCGGCCAGCAAGGTGCAGCCGTTGGCGAGGCGATCCGCGAAGCGCGGCAGTTGGCCGTGGCGGCGCGGCTGGCCGGTTGAGCCGGGCCGCGGCCGACCATTCGGCTCAACAGGCTCTCAGGTGACCGACTGCTTGAAGTAGCGCGATTCGAGCGACTTGGCGTCGGTGAGGTGCACCCTGACCAGCAGCTTTTCGAGCCAGGTGAGCTGGTGGATGCTGCCGTCCGGCATCGCCAACACCCGCCCCAGAATGGGCTCGTCTTCGATGCGCGATTCCTCGTAGTCCTGCAGAGCGAGTGAGTCGTTCATGGGGTCTCCTCAGAGCCGCTGGGTGGTGTAACGGTTTGTAGTCTAAGCCGGTGAGCAGGCGGGCGCACGAGGGTTTGCACGGCCCAAAAGCTGTCCATATCTGACCGAATGCGGTCCATTCGTT
>DASQOS010000171.1:0-3135 GCA_035644375.1 Rhizobacter sp. | reverse complement strand
CGCCACAGCGAATCGGCAGCGCACTGGGCAGTGACGCTGCCGGCTGGGTGGAGTCCGGCAGCGGCTGGGTCGACAGCCACTGGGTGAGCGCGCTCACGTCGTCGGGCGACAGCAGCTTGGCCACCTGGGCCATGCAGTCGGGCGCCTGAGCATGGCGGCCACCGGTCTGCCAGGCACCGAGCTGGGCGTTGAGGTAGTCCGGCGGCAGGCCGAGCAAGCCGGGAATGGCGGGCGCCACGCCCGTCAGGGCCTTGCCATGGCATTGCGTGCAGGCGGGAATGTGGCGCGCCGCGTCGCCTTGCGTCACCAGCGCCTTGCCATGTGCCAGGCTGGCCGGGTGGCCGCTGCCAACGGGTTGTGGCGGCGGGTACGGCAACTCGAGCGAAGAGAAGTGGCTGGCGATCTCATGCAGGTAGTCATCGGTCAGGGGTTGCAGCAGGGTCGTCATCAGGGCATAGGGCCGCCGGCCATCGCGAAAATTCAGCAACTGGTTGTAGAGGTAGCCCGCCGGTTTGCCCGCGATGCGCGGGTAGTAGCCATCGGCGGCTGCACGCCCTTCTTTGCCGTGACAGCCGACACAGGCCTGGGCCCGTTGTGCGATCGAATCCTCGACCGGCGCGGCCAGCGCACAGCTGCCGTCCAGGCAGACCGCCAGCGCGGCGAACCAGACCGTGACTCGGCGCAACTTCGCACGCTGCAATCGCCACACACCGAACGCAGGCGGCTCGGTTTTTGCTGCAGCTCCTGCGGTCGTTGCAAATTCACGGAAACCGGGTCCGCGCTGCTCAATACCGGGCGCCCCGAGGCGATAGTGAAAGAACGGACTTTCACCTCGCTTATCAACGGGAGGCATGTTGGGCAAAGCTGTCAAATGGGTTTCCATGTGGAAGCAAATGGTTGCTGTGGCCGGGTGTCTGTTGTCACGGGCCGTTTGTTGCGGTCCGGCCCTGACCGAGGCTGAAACTCGCTGGCTCGATGCGGGCTGGCCGGTGATCGCCTACGCCAAGCAACAAAAGCTGCCGCTCGACATTGTCGTGCAGCCGCAGCCCACGCGCGGCAACGCACCCATCGCCATGGGGTTCGTCGGCGGGCGCTGCAAGCTGGTGCTGTCGATGCGCGGCAATCCTGCGGCCGATGCCAGCCTGGCAGACGTGCCCGAAGCTTTGCAGCAAGCAGTGATCGAAGCCACCGTGGCGCATGAGATCGGCCATTGCTGGCGCTACGTGCAAGGCGCGTGGCACACCGTGCCATCGGGCTTCGTCGACGCGGTAGCGCTCAACGACGACAAGAATTTTGCAGACGACGAAGATCTCGCGCGGCAGGTGCGCGACATGCGCGAGACGCGCCGAGAAGAAGGCTTTGCCGACCTGGTGGGATTGGCCTGGACGCAGACACATCACCCGAGCCAGTACGCGCCGGTCTACGCCTGGTTGGCCCATCTGCGCAACGAGCAACCGGTGGCGGGCGGCCATCACGACACCGGCGCGTGGGTTCGCCTGGCTGCAGACGGCGCGGCGTTCGGCACGGCCGACACGCCACCGTTCGACCAGGCATTGCCGCTGTGGCAGCGGGGGCTCTTGAGTCAAGACTGAGCCGGTGAGCACCGCGCTGTAAGCCATTGCCGACATGAAGTCGCGCTGCAGTCCGGGTGACCGAAGGCGACTGCGGGGTGACGATGGGCCTGGCAAATGGAGCAGCTTGCGTGGCCACCTTACCCGGACTTCCCGACCCGACCGATCCCGACTCGCTGCCGGTTCAGCCCGACAAAGGGCCGATTGAACCGACGCTACCGCCCACGCCGGAGCATGAACATGTCAATCACGAACACAAAGAGCACCCGAGGAGCCGATATGACCAAGAACGATCGACCTGAAACGCTGGGCGTGTTCATGCCCGTCGGCCATGTGGTGGTGTCTTTCCCTTCTGCCGCGGACATGGACGCGGCGGCCCGCGCACTCGCCGGCGCAGGCGGGTTCCTCGACGAAGAGGTGCTGCGCTACTCGCCCGAGCAAATGAAAGCGCAGGTTGATCGCGATGTGGCCAGGGCCAGCCCGTTCGTGTCACTCGGGCAGGAATTGAACCTGGTGAAGGCCCATCGGACGCTGGCCGAAAGAGGCTACAGCTTCCTGGTGGTGCATGCGCCCAAGGACAAGCAGACCCAGCGGGTGGTGGACATCGTCAAGCGGTTCCACGCGGAGCGGGCGCAAAAGTATGGGCACTTCATGATCGAAGAATTGATCGAGCAAGGCGACGACCTGACGCAAATCTTCGAATCGCCGGCCCGCGGCCTGGATGTACAGACCCGGTCCGGCAGCGCGGCAGAACGCAAGCTGAAATAACGCGCCTTTCCTTTGTTCCCCTCGGGGGGGCGGGCGCGCGAAGCGCGGCCTTGGGGCCCAAACCTTAGCTGCCGAGGCGCCACCAGCTCGGCAGCAGGCGCTGGACTTCGGCCCTCGCAAAGCGGTCGTCCATCAAATGCACCACGCCTCGGTCCGAGGGCGTGCGAATCACGCGCCCGGCCGCCTGCACGACCTTTTGCAAACCGGGAAACAGGTAGGTGTAGTCGTAGCCCGCGCCGAAGAGGCTCTGGAGGCGCTGCTTCATCTGCTCGTTGACGCGGTTGACCTGCGGCAAGCCCAGCGTCGCGATGAAGGCGCCGACCAAGCGCCCGCCCGGCAGGTCGATGCCTTCGGCGAACGAGCCGCCCAGCACTGCGAAACCGATGCCCTGCCCGTCCGGCGTGAAACGCGCCAGGAACTGCGCCTGTTCGGCTTCCGACATGCGGCTGGATTGGCGCCAGCTCGGCACCTGCGGACATTGCGCCTCGAACAGGTCCGCCACCTCGCGCAGGTAGTCGTAGCTGCTGAAGAAGGCGAGGTAGTTGCCAGGCTGCTCTTCGAACTGCGCGGCCATCAGCTTGACGATGGGCGCCAGCGAACCGGCGCGGTGCGCGTAACGCGTCGAGATGTGGCGCGCGACGCGCACGGCGAGCTGGTCGCCGCTGAACGGGGAGTCGACATCGATCCACGCGGTGTCCGCCGGCAAGCCCAGCGTGTCCTGGTAGTAGTGCCAAGGGTCCAGGGTGGCCGAGAACAGCGTCATGGTGTGCGCGGTCGCGTAACGCGGCTTGAGGAA
>DASQOS010000170.1:0-9120 GCA_035644375.1 Rhizobacter sp. | reverse complement strand
GCATTTGCTGACCTGAACGAGCCCGACGCCATCTTGCGCGCCACCGCCATCGATCCCAAAGATCTGACTCAGCAGCAGGCGGCGGTGGCCATCTGGCTGTCGCGACGCTATCGCGTGGCGCCAGAGCCGATCAGCCGCCTGGTCAAGGAAGCCTGGAGCGTGGGCAACAAGGTGGGGCTGGAGCCGACCTTGATCCTGTCCATCATGGCCATCGAATCCAGCTTCAACCCATTTGCCCAAAGTTCCGTGGGCGCCCAGGGGCTGATGCAGGTGATGACGCAGGTCCACGACGACAAGTACCTGGCTTTCGGCGGCAACCACGCGGCCTTCGACCCGGTCACCAACCTGCGAGTCGGCGCCCAGGTCTTGAAGGAATGCATCGCCCGCGCCGGCAGCCTGGAGGCCGGTCTGCGCTTTTACGTCGGAGCCGCCAACCTGACCGACGACGGCGGCTACGCCGGGAAGGTGCTGGCTGAACAAGAGCACCTGCGGCTGGTGGCCAGCGGCAAGACCGTGGCCGTGAATGCGCCGCTGATCGTGCCGCCCCCTGTCACCTTGCCTGCCGCTTTGACCGGCAACGGCACCCACACCGAGCCGGTAGCCCCGACCAAAGACAAGACGGCCGAGCAGGTGGCACTTCTGCATTGAGCCCTCGCGCGCCTCTGCAAAAGGGGCGCGGTACACTCCTTGCCGCCGCGCGACTGGCGATAAGGCCATGGTGCTGAAGCACCTGGCCTGAGGTGGTGAACCACCGGGAAGCGTGGCCCGACCGGACGTCTGCCGGCTCGGTTCAGCCGTTCGCCTGGGCAGCCCTTGGACCATGAAATCCGTCTTCATGACCGGCCGGGGACATCTCTCACCAGAGGACTGCCACCATGTTTGACCGCGCCCAATCCACCGTCGCCAACGTCGACCCCGACCTGTGGTCCGTGATCCAGAGCGAAAACAAACGCCAGGAAGACCACATCGAACTGATCGCGTCAGAAAACTATGCCTCGCCGGCCGTGATGGCTGCGCAAGGCAGCCAGCTCACCAACAAGTACGCCGAGGGTTATCCGGGCAAGCGCTATTACGGCGGTTGCGAATACGTCGACAGGGTCGAGCAAATGGCGATCGACCGCCTGAAGCAGCTGTTCGGCGCAGCCAACGCCAATGTGCAGCCCAATTCCGGCTCGCAGGCCAACCAGGCGGTGTTCTTCGGGCTGCTGCAACCCGGCGACACGATCATGGGCATGAGCCTGGCCGAAGGCGGACACCTGACGCACGGCATGCCGCTGAACATGAGCGGCAAGTGGTTCAAGGTCGTGAGTTACGGCCTGGATGCCAACGAAGCCATCGACTACGACGCGATGGAACGCCTGGCGCACGAACACAAACCCAAGCTCATCATCGCCGGCGCCTCGGCTTACAGCCTGCGCATCGACTTTGAACGCTTCGCCAAGGTCGCCAAGGACATCGGCGCCTTCTTCATGGTCGACATGGCCCACTATGCCGGCCTGATCGCCGCCGGCGTCTACCCGAACCCGGTGCCGTTTGCCGACGTCGTGACCTCGACCACCCACAAGAGCCTGCGCGGCCCGCGCGGCGGCATCATCCTGATGAAGGATCACCTGGCCAGGCAGATCAACAGCGCGATCTTCCCCGGCATCCAGGGTGGTCCGCTGATGCACGTGATCGCTGCCAAGGCCGTGGCCTTCAAGGAAGCGCTGGCGCCCGAGTTCAAGCTCTATCAGCAGCAGGTCGTCAAGAATGCCGTCGTGCTGGCCGAGACGCTGGCCTCGCGCGGCCTGCGCATCGTCAGCGGCCGCACCGAAAGCCACGTGATGCTGGTCGATTTGCGGCCCAAGGGCCTGACCGGCAAGGAAGCCGAAGACCTGCTGGGCACGGCACACATGACCTGCAACAAGAACGGCATCCCGAACGACCCGCAAAAGCCGATGGTCACGAGCGGCATCCGCCTCGGCTCGCCGGCTTTCACCACGCGCGGCTTCAAGGAAGACCAGGCGCGCCAGACGGCCAACCTGATTGCCGACGTGCTGGACAAGCCGCACGACGCGGCCAATCTCGCGACGGTGCGCGCCAAGGTGGCGCTGCTGACGCGCGACTTCCCGGTCTACAAGTGAAGCCAAGGGGCCTCATTCACGGCCTCTGGTTTTGATCGGTTCGCCCGCCCATGCGTTGTCCGTTCTGCAGCCACGAAGAAACCCAGGTCGTCGAGACGCGCGAGTCCGACGAGGGCGATGTCGTGCGCCGCCGGCGCCGCTGCCAGAGTTGCGACAAGCGCTTCACCACTTATGAGCGCGCCGAAATCGCCCTGCCTTCGGTGGTCAAGAAAGACGGCACGCGTGCCGACTTCGATGCGTCGAAGATCCGCGCGTCGATGACGCTGGCGCTGCGCAAGCGGCCGGTCAGCGTGGAACAGATCGACGCCGCGATGGAGCGCATTCAGGACAAGCTGCTCAACAGCGGCGCCAAAGAAGTCCCGTCGACGCGCCTGGGCGAATTGGTGATGCGCGAACTCAAGCGCATCGACAAAGTTGCCTACGTGCGCTTCGCTTCCGTGTACCGCAGCTTCGAAGACGTGGACGAATTCCGCCAGCTGATTCGCGACATCTAGACTTCCCTCTCTCCACTTCCCCAAGCGGCCTCCCCCAACAAGGCGAGCCTTTTCCCCTCTTGAAGGGGACGCGTGAATCGCATGCGACTCTTAGAGTTCATGCACGGTTCACACAGGGGGAAATCAAGTGCCAACAGGCCACACAAAACAAAAGTCCAGCCGCGGCTTCACGCTGATCGAAGCCATGGTGACGGTCGCGGTCGCCGGCATTCTGGCGTCAGCGGCGGCTCCGTCATTTCGCGGCTTGATCGACACGCGTCGAATCGACGGCGCCGCCACGCAACTGGCGGCTGATCTTCACTTCGCTCGTTCCGAAGCGGTGTCGCGCAACCAGCCGGTGCGCATCAGCATTCATCACGATGCCGTGGGCTCGTCCTGCTACGTCGTTCACACCGGCAATGCCGACCAATGCCTTTGCAGCGACACGGCGCCGGCGCAATGCACAGGCGATGCCGAGCAGATCAAGACCGTGCTGTTGCCCGCCACCGGGCGTGTCAGCCTTCAGGCCAACGTGTCGTCACTGCTGTTCGATCCGCTGCATGGCACCAGCACACCGACGGGCACTTTGCGCCTGGTCGGCGCAGACGGCCGTGCGATTCATCACGTCGTCAACGTGATGGGCCGGGTGCGTTCGTGTTCGCCGCAAGCCGCGGTGTCCGGCTACCGCGTTTGCTGAGGAACCCACGTGACATTCATTCGTCGCTCAGCGCCGCACCGATCGGTTGCCGGCTTCACGCTGATCGAAGTGACGGTCGTCACGGCGATCGTCGGCATCCTGGCATCGCTGGCCTATCCGAGCCTCCAGGGCCCGGTGTTCAAAGCACGCCGCACCGACGGCTTGGTGGCCTTGATGGACCTGCAGATGGCACAGGAGCGTTGGCGCTCCAACAACATGCAGTACGCGACGCTGGCCCAGTTGAACGCGCCGACCGTCTCACCGATGCGCTACTACCAGCTCAGCGTGAGCCCGGCATCCGCGCAGGGCTTCGAGGCCACAGCCACCGCCACCGGCCTGCAAACCGGCGACAGTGCCTGCAAGGTGATGCGTATCAAGGTGACCCACGGGAACACGGTCCATGCGTCGGGTCCGAATGGCAGCGCCGACAACAACCCCGCAGCCAACCAGCGCTGCTGGAACCAATGAACACGCGTGGGCGCCAGGGCGGTCTCTCGATCATCGAACTGATGGTCGGGCTGACCATTGGCCTGGCGATCGTGGCCGCCGCAGTGCTGGCGTTGGTGCAGCAACTGCGAGAAAACCGCGCCGTGCTGACCGAGGCCCGGCTCACACAAGACCTGGGTAGCGCAACCGAACTGGTGACGCGCGAACTGCGCCGCGCCGGCCATTGGGGCCAAGCCGGTGCCGGCGTCTGGCGCGCGCCCGATGTCGACCTGCTACCGAACCCGTATTCCAGCTTGCAATCAGACACGCATGCCGACGCCGTCAGCTTCGTCTACTCGCGTGATGCGAGCGAAAACCATCGCATCGATTCCAACGAGCGCTTCGCCTTCCGCCTGCGCGCGGGGGTCATCGAAATGCAACTCGGCGACGACAACTGGCAGGCCATGACCGACCCCGGCAGCATGGTCGTCTCGACGCTGCGCATCACGCCGCACGTTCAGGAGATCGATCTCGGTGGCGCCTGCAGCCAAGCCTGCGCCGCGGACGACAGCACCTGCCCGCCTCGACTGCAGGTCCGAAGCCTCGAGTTGCAAATCGGAGCGAGCTCGGCCACCGACAGCCGGGTCACCCGAGACCTGCAATCGTGGGTGCGCGTGCGCAGTGACGCACTGACGGGTGCGTGCCCGAAATGAAGCGCATACACCCGTCCGCACCACGCGGCTTCACCACGCTGACCGTGACCTTGGTGCTGGTCTTGGTGCTGTGGTTGAGCGTGGCCGCGGCCCATCGCGGCTTGTTGTTCGAGCACAAGACCTCGACCAACCAATACCGTGCAACCCAGGCATTCGAAGCAGCCGAAGCAGGCCTGGAGTGGGCGATCGCGCAGCTCAACGGCAATACATCCATCGACGCGAATTGCCAAGCCGATGCTGCCTCCGCCAGGTCTTTCGCAGACCGCTACTTGAGTGATGAGACGGATACCAGCACCCTCACGCCGCGTCTCGATCCCAGCACCCGCACAGCATTGCAAGCGGCCTGCGTCAAGCTCGCCAACGCCTGGTCTTGCAGTTGCCCCGCGTCCGGATCTCCCGACCTGCCGGCGGCCTCCAGCGGGTCTGCCGTATCGTTTGCCATTCAATTTGAGGCGGGCTACCAGCCAGGTGTCGTTCAACTGGTGTCGCGCGGCTGCAGCGGCGCGTCGGTCTGCACAGCCGATGTCAGGGTGCCGACCGATGCGCGCGCACGGCTGCAGGTCGCTCTGGCCCGCCTGCACGGCCTTGACAGCGAGCCCGCCGCAGCCTTGACGGTGCGCGGATCGATCCATGCGAGCACCGCGTTCGCGGTCGAGAATTCCGACGCAGCCAGTGGCGGCATGACCGTGCACAGCGGCGCCGAGATCGACGCACCGCACCTCGTGCTGGCCAGTGCTCCCGGGTCGCCCGGCAGGGCATCGGCCGTCGACCACGACCCCGCGCTGGCCGCGTTGTCGGAACCAGGTCTGTTCGCCAGCGTCTTTCGCATGGAGAAGGCCCACTGGAGAACCCAGCCCGTCGTCAAACAGCTCGGCTGCAAGAACGCCTGTGACCGCGCGCTGGCCGACGCCATCGGCGCCGATGGCGCCCACCCGCTGATCTGGCTCGACGGCGGCCTGCATCTGGACACGCCACTGACACTGGGCACCGCCGAACGACCGGTGTTGCTGGTGGCCGATGGCCCGGTGCAGTTGAATGCGGCCGCGGTCATTCACGGTGTGGTCTACAGCACCTCGGCCGACTGGACCGACGCGACCGGAGCACAGGTGCAGGGCGCCGTGGTGATCGAAGGCGATCTGCACGGCCCAGGCGTCACGCACATTCGGCACGACGCAAGCGCGTTGCAGCGACTGCACCGCCACACCGGCACCTTCGCGCGCGTGTCCGGCAGCTGGCGCGACTTCTGAAGGCCAGCCGATGCGCGCATCATCCCAAGCCGGCCCCGCCCCGCAACGCGGCATCTCGCTGATCGAGGCCTTGATCGGCCTTCTGGTGTTGTCGCTCGGCTTGCTGGGCATGACCCACATGCAGTCCACGCTGCGCAGCCACGCCGACCTGTCACGCCAGCGCATCGAAGCCGTCCGGCTCGCACAGCACGAGATCGAGCGCCTGCGCGGCTTCGCCAGCAGCACCGCCTATGCCGACATCGCCAGCCTGCAAGCCACCAACACGCTGCGGCCCACGGCATTCACGCTGCGCAGCAGCGTCGACGACGGCCGCACCGGCACGATCAAGACTGCCACGGTAGACCTGCAGTGGACCGACCGCTCCGGCACTTCGCAGGCCGTGGCCCTCGGCACCAGCCTGGCAGGCACGCTGCCGGTCTATTCCGGCATCTTGGGCCTGCCAACCCAGGACAAGGCAGTGTCCAAACCCTTTGGCCGTGCGCTGCGCATTCCGATCAACGCGCGAAACATCGCCGATGGCCGCAGCGTGCTGCGGCCGAGCAGCCGCAGCGGCGTCGCCTTGGTGTTCAACCAGGGCACGGGCCGGTTGTCGTCGCTGTGCACCGGCCTGGCCGCTGCGCCGGCGCGCGCCGATCTGCTCGCCAGCGATCTGCAGCAGTGCGAGGCCGTGACCGGCAGCGTCGTCACCGGCTACATCCGATTTTCCCTGGCTGCCCTGCCCAACGCTGCGCGGGCCAACGACGCGCCATTGCAACTGAACCTGGCGCTGGTGCTGGACCGACGCGCGGACACCGGTTGCGACAGCGAAGCCATGAAAACCGTGAGCTTCAACCGCAACGGCCAGACGCACACCGAGACCGTGCCCGCCAGCGCCACCCCCGCGAGCCTCGGCGCGACGCCATGGACCGAACACGGCGAACGTTTCGTGGCCTACGCCTGCTGGGTCGTCACGCCTTCGGCCGGCACCGGCTGGTCCGGCCACCTTGCCGTCACGCCAGATGGCTGGTTACTGGGCACCACGCCCGGCGCGTACAAAGTGTGCCGCTACAGCAGCGACACCGACGGCAGCGGCGCCATCGATCGAAACGAAGAACACCCGGCCCGCTACACCGACGTGCACGACGCATTGGCCCAGCAAAACTACCTCATCGTGCGAGGCGATGCCGATTGCCCGTCGGGCGGCGTCGGCGCGACCTTCCAGCAGCAGCCGTGACGCGCCCCAACCCCTGCGCATGGAAAAAAGAAAATCTCCGTCACCCCATCGGGTCAGAGCTTGGCGGCCTTGAGAAACAGCTCACGGTCGGGCGCGAAGCTGGCGTACAGCGGCAGCAGCGCACCGCCGATGGCGCGGGCATCCGAACCGATCGAGCCCGGCAGCAGTTGCGGCCGGGTCACACCTTCCCAGTCGTAGGCATCCAGCGCGCGGTCGGTGGCGGCCAGCAGCGCGTCGCGCAACTCGGTCTGGAAGGAACCGTCCAGGATCACCTGTTCCAGGTCCAGCAGGCAGGCCATGCTGTTGATCGCCAGCGCGATCGCCCCGCCGGCTTGGCGCAGCCATTGCTCGGTGTGCGGCCGCCAGGGCGGCTGCAGCGCGCGGGCGTCGGCCGCCGCAGACGGGTCCAGACCGGCCGCCGCAAAGCCTTGTTCCAGGTGCAGCAACGAGGCGATGCTGAGCAGCTGCGCCGGCGCCCGGCCACCGGCGTGCGGCGCCCCGGCCAAGCCCAGCGGCAGCGAACCGATCGCGCCGGCATTGCCATGCAGGCCGGCGTACAGATGGCTGTCCAGCACCAGGCCGCCGCCGATGAAGGTGTCGATGAACACGTAGAGGAAGGACTCCACGCTGCGGCCTCGGCCAGCCACCAGTTCGGCCAGGCAGGCCGCTGCCGTGTCCTTCAGCAGCGTCACCGGCCAGCCGGTCAGGCGGGCCACCTCCTGGGTCAGGTCGGTGCCGGGCCAGCGCGCTGCCACCTCGGGCGGCATGTCCAACAGGGTGCGCCAGCCCCCCAGCGAGAAGGGCGCGGCAATCCCCACGCCCTGCACACGCTCGTACTGGGCCGGGCTGAGCACCTGTTTCAGGTCGGCCAGGCGCCGGCCGATTTCGGCCAGCAGCACGTCGGGGTTGGGGTAGCGGTAGTCCAGCGACCAGCGGTAGCGCACCGCACCGACAAAGTCGACCAGCAGCACGTCGACGCTGCGCCGGCCGATCTTCACGCCGATCGCATAGGCACCGTCGGGATTGAGGGTCAAGGGCACCGAAGGCTGGCCCACCTTGCCGCGCACCGGCTCGCCCTTGAGCAGCAAACCGTCATCGAGCAGGCGCTTGGTGATCAGCGAGATGGTTTGCGCCGTCAGGTGGGTCAGGCGCGCGATCTCGGCGCCGGGCAACGCGCCATGCAGGCGGATGGCCTGCAGCACGACGCGCTCGTTGTACTGTCGCAATCCACCCTGGCTGGAGCCGCGCGGACGCAGATGGCCGTCGGGCGGCGCGGACGATGCGAGGTCAGGGGACAAGGGCTTCTCCGAGAACGCCGTTCTTGAACAGGAAGTTGCCCCAGGGCAGCAACTCACCCGTCAGCACGATGGCAGGGGCACGACGGACTCGATCGTAAAACGCAAATCGCTCCCTGGCCTCGCACCGGACGCTGAGGCAGCCCTCGGCGGTGCCTGCAAAGTTGGCATCGGCGATGACGACCTCATCGCCGGGCACCGGCTCGGCCAAGACCTTCAGCAGGTCTGGCGGCAACAGCGGGTCGATGCCTTTGAGCATGGCACTCAGTACGCCAGGCATTCGGCCGGGATCTGCTCATGCAGCATGGCACCGGTCATCACGGCCACGGTGTCGCTCATGCTGATCTTCTTGGGGTTCAGCACCGCGGCGCGCTTGCCCAGCCGGGCCACGTGGATGCGGTCGGCCAGCTCGAACACGTGCGGCATGTTGTGCGATATCAGCACCACCGACAGCCCCTTGTCACGCACGCGGCGGATCAGGTCGAGCACCATGTTGCCCTCCTTCACGCCGAGCGCGGCGGTGGGCTCGTCCATGATGACGACGTGCCGCGCGAAGGCCGCGGCGCGCGCCACGGCAACGCACTGGCGCTGGCCGCCGGAGAGTGTCTCGACCGCCTGCGTCATCGAGTGGATGCCGACCTTCAGGTCCTGCATGCGCGCGATGCTCTCGGCGAGCATGCGTTTCTTGTCGAGCATGCGCAGCAGCGTGCCGGCCCAGCCGGCACGCCGCAGCTCGCGGCCGAGGAACAGGTTCTCGGCGATCGTCATCGCTGCTGCGACCGCGAGGTCCTGGTAGACCGTCTCGATGCCCGCGCGACGCGCTTCGATCGGACTGCGGAAACACACCGGCTGGCCGTCGAGCCGGATCTCGCCTTCGTCCGGGATCGTCGCGCCCGACAGCGCCTTGATCAGCGACGATTTGCCGGCGCCGTT
>DASQOS010000169.1:0-2431 GCA_035644375.1 Rhizobacter sp. | reverse complement strand
CAGTCGTCGTCGCCCGAAGGCGCAGCTTCGGGCTGGGGCGGTCGCATGGGCGACCTGTTCGAAGCCGGCAACGGCAATGCCACCTTCACCTGCGTCAACGTGTCGGGCAATGCGGTCTACCTGTCGGGCAAGACCGCGGTGCAGTACCAGGTGACGCCGAGTGGATCGGTGCCGCTGAATGCGCTGAAGTCGCCGCTGTTCGGCTCGGCGGCGTGCTCCAGCGCGCTGCAAAGCCTGGTGACTGCGCCGCGAACGCATCTGTTTGAGGCCGAGCACACGCGCGTGATGTCGCGTTCCATCGATGCCAACACCGCATTGACCGCCGCACTGGCCGGCGGCCCCGTGATTACCACGCCGTTTCCCGCCGGCAACGGCCTGGCCGACCAGCTCAAGCTGGTGGCCCGCATGATCGGCAGTGCCGATGCGCTGGGCGCCAAGCGCCAGGTGTTCTTCGTGTCCATGGGCGGCTTCGACACCCACGACGGCCTGGCCGACATCCACCCGGGCCTGCTGACCTCGGTGGCCGACGCGTTGTCGGCGTTCTACAGCGCGACGCTCGAACTCGGCGTGGCCAACCAGGTCACCGCCTTCACCGCATCGGACTTCGGCCGCACCCTCACCGTCAACAACGACGGCTCGGACCACGGCTGGGGCAGCATGCATTTCGTGCTCGGCGGCGCGGTGAACGGCAAGCGCTTTTATGGCACGCCGCCGGCCGTGGCCAACAACGGGCCGGACGACGTGGGCCAGGGGCGCCTGCTGCCCAGCACTTCGGTCGACCAGCTGGCGGCCACACTCGGCAGCTGGTTCGGCATCTCGGACAGCAACCTGCTGACGGTGCTGCCCAACCTGGTGAACTTCGATGCCAGCCAGCGCAAGCTCGGTTTCGTCTAGACGCCGAAGCCGCCTTCCAGCTGCGCGCGCAGGTGCGCCACCAGCGCCTGCACCGCCTTCGGCGTGGTCGGGCTCCATGGGTGCATGGCGTAAATCGCATCGCCGAACACGCCGATCGGACGCCAGGCCGGCAACAGGACACGCAGCCGCTTTGAGCGCAGCGCCGACACCGCGCTGAAGTCGGGCACCAGCGCCACACCCAGGCCCGACATCGCCGCGTCGCGCAGCACCTCGCTGTTGCTGGCGCGCAGCGGGCCTTGCACGGCGACGCTGCTGCGTTCGGGTTCACCGCGGCCGCCACGCTCGAACTTCCACACCGAAGGCCCGGCGCGCAAATAAGACAGGCAGGCGTGGTTCACCAGTTCAGCGGGATGGGCCGGCGTGCCATGGCGCTTCAGGTAGGCACTGCTGGCCACCAGCAGCGAGCGCGAGCCGCACAGTTTCCAGGCCACGTGGTTGTCGGGCGGCGCGCTGGTGTGGCGCACCGCCAGATCGAAGCCCTCGTGCGCCAAGGTCACCAGGTGATCCGACAGCTCCAGCTCGACGCGCACATCCGGATGCGCACGCACGAAGGCCTCGATCTGCGGTGCCACGTGCTGTCGGCCCAGCGCGACCGGCGCGGTCACGCGCACCAGCCCGCGCGGTTGCGCCGCCAGGTCGCGCGCCTCGCCGACGCTGCGCGCGATGAGGGTGAAGCTTTCGCTGGTCTGTTCGACCAGGTGCTGGCCGGCCTCGGTCAGGCGCACCGACCGGGTGGTGCGCTGCACCAGGGTCTGCCCGACGCTGCGCTCCAGCTCGGTGATGCGCTGGCTCACCGCGGCCTTCGACATGCCCAGGCGCAAGGCCACCTTGGTGAAGCTGCCCAGTTGCGCCAGCAAGGTCAGCGCATGCACTTGCGGCCACAGCTGGTCGATGCGTGGGTCGGGGGTGGAAGAAGGTCGCATTGGGCAGCCTCGGCAGGTGTCGATTGTTCAGTTTATCGAACAATGAAGTCAGCCAGAACGCATTGGCAATCGAGGGCCGGCCGCCTAGACTGAAAAAACACGCAACCCCCAGGAGACACCGCCATGGGCGCACCCGACGTCTTTTCCGCCACCGAGCCGGTAGGCCACTTCATCGACGGCATGGCCGTGGCCGGCACCAGCGGCCGCAGCCAGCCGGTGTTCAACCCCGCCACCGGCGCCACGTCGCGGCAGGTGGCCTTGGCCAATGCGGCCGAGGTGAATGCCGCGGTGGCCTCGGCCCAGGCGGCGTTTCCGGCCTGGTCGAACACGCCGCCGATCCGCCGTGCACGCGTGATGTTCGCATTCCTGGAACTGATGAACCGGCACCGCGACGAGTTGGCCGCGATGATCACCGCCGAGCACGGCAAGGTGTTCACCGATGCGCAGGGCGAGGTCTCGCGCGGCATCGACATCATCGAATTTTCCTGCGGCATTGCGCAGCTGCTGAAGGGCGACTACACCGAGCAGGTCTCGACCGGCATCGACAACTGGACGATGCGCCAGCCGCTCGGCGTGGTGGCCGGCATCACGCC
>DASQOS010000168.1:0-3987 GCA_035644375.1 Rhizobacter sp. | reverse complement strand
GCGATGCAGGCCGGGCCGGGCACCGAGTGGATGGGCCACGCGTTCGTGATTCCGGTGCTGCTCGCCGGCATGCTGGCCGGCATGTTCTGGGCCGGCGTCGTGGCGCTGCTGCGCGACCGTTTCAACGCCAACGAGATCCTGGTCAGCCTGATGCTGGTCTACGTCGCCGACCTGCTGCTGGGTTGGCTCGTCAACGGCCCGTGGCAGGACCCGAGCGGACACAATTTTCCGCAGACCATCACCTTTTTGGCGCAGACCAAGCTGCCGCGGCTGATCCCGGGGCTGCGCGCGCACGTCGGTTTGCTGGTCGCGCTGGTCGCGGTGGTGTGCTTCTGGATCTTCCTGTTCCGCACCTACCGCGGCTTTGCCTTGCAGGTCGGCGGCCTGGCGCCGGCCGCCGCGCGCTACGCCGGCTTCTCGGCGCAAGGCGCGCTGTGGGTCGCACTGCTGATCTCGGGCGGCATGGCGGGTCTGGCCGGTGCACTTGAAGCAGTGGGGCCCCTGGGCCAGCTCACGCCCTATGTGCCGTCGGGCTACGGCTTCGCCGCCATCATCGTCGCCTACGTCGGACGGCTGAACCCGATCGGCATCCTGTTCTCGGGTTTCCTGATGAGCCTGTTCTACATCGGCGGCGAACTCGCGCAGTCGCGCCTCGGCCTGCCGAAGGCATTGACCGGCGTGTTCCAAGGACTGCTGTTGTTCACGCTGCTGGCCTGCGACACGCTGATCTACTACCGCGTGCGTTGGCACCAGAGCGCGACCACATCGGCGGGCTCGGCCACCCTGGCCGCGGCGTCCAAGGAGGCTTAGGATGAAACAGCCCCCACGCTCACTTCGTTCACTGCCCCCCAAGGGGGCGCGTCAGTCCCTTCGGGCGGCCGGGCGGCACTGACATGGAAGGCCTAGAACTCCTCATCGCCGCGTCGCTCAACGCCGGCACGGCGCTCGCGATCGCCGGCATCGGCCTTTTGATCAACGAGCGCGCCGGCATCATGAACCTCGGCGCCGAGGGCATGATGCTGGTCGCTGCGGTGGCCGGCTTCGCGACCGCGGTGCACACCGGCAACCCCTGGCTGGCCTTCGTGGTCGGCATGCTGGTCGGCGCGGCGCTCGCGGCCTGCTTCGGCGTGTTGGTGATCTGGCTCAACACCAACCAGGTCGCGACCGGCCTGGCGCTGAGCCTCTTCGGCGGCGGCTTCTCGGCCTTCATCGGCATTCCCTACGTGCAGGAGAAACTCGGCGAGCAGCCGCAGTTCCACATCCCGCTGCTCGGCGACATTCCGTTCCTCGGCCCGGCGCTGTTCCGCCAGCATCCGATGGTCTACATCGCGATGCTGCTGGTGGCCGTGCTCGCCTGGTTCCTGTACCGCACCCGCGCCGGCCTGGTGTTGCGCGCGGTCGGCGAGTCGCCCGAGTCGGCGCACGCGCTCGGCTATCCGGTGCGCCGCATCCGGCTGCTGGCCGTGGTCGCCGGAGGCGCCATGTGCGGGCTCGCAGGGTCCTACATTTCGGTGATCTACACCCCGCTGTGGATCGAGGGCATGATCGCCGGCAAAGGCTGGATCGCGCTGGCGCTGACGACCTTCGCCACCTGGCGGCCGGCGCGCGTGCTGCTCGGCGCCTACCTGTTCGGCGGGGTGACGATGCTGCAGTTCTATCTGCAAGGCCGCGGCGTGCACGTGCCCAGCCAGTTCCTCAGCATGCTGCCGTACCTGTCGACCGTGGTCGTGCTGGTGCTCATTTCGCGCAACGCTGCGTGGATCCGCGCCAACATGCCGGCATCGCTGGGCAAGCCGTTCTTCCCAGGTTCGTAGTTTTCCCCCCACCACCTCTACCAGGAGACAGATCCCATGACTCTCATCACCAAGCATTCGCTGCTCACGCGAACCGGCTGGACCGCGCTGGCTGTCGCAGCGGCCCTGGCCGGCTGCAGCAAGAAGGACGAGGCGCCGGCCGCTGCCGCCCCCGCGTCCGCCCCTGTCGCCGCTGCAGCGGCTTCGGCGGCACCGTTGAAGGTCGCCTTCGCCTACCTCGGCCCGGCCGGCGACCACGGCTGGACCTACGCCCACGACCAGGCCCGCAAGGCGGTCGAAAAAGAATTCGGCGACAAGATCGTCACCTCCTTCGTCGAGAACGTGCCCGAGTCCGCCGACGCGGAGCGCGTCTTTCGCGACATGGCCACGCAAGGCAACACGCTGATCTTCGGCACCAGCTTCGGCTACATGGAACCGATGCTGAAGGTCGCCGCGGACTTCAAGGACGCGAAGTTTGAACACGCGACCGGCTTCAAGCAGAGCAACAACCTGCGCAGCTACGACAGCCGCAGCTACATGACGGCCTACCTCGCCGGCATCATCGCCGGCAAGATGAGCAAGACCAGCATCATCGGCGTCGTCGGCTCGATCCCCGTGCCTGAAGTGATCCGCAACATCGACGCCTACACGCTGGGCGCGCTGAGCGTGAACACCAAGATCAAGACCAAGGTCGTCTGGGTCAACAGCTGGTTCGATCCGCCGAAGGAAACCGAAGCGGCCCAGTCGCTGATCAACGGCGGCGCCGACGTGCTGCTGCAAAACACCGACTCGACCGCCGTGCTGCAGACCGCCGAGAAGAACAAGAAGTGGGCCTTCGGCTGGGACAGCGACATGTCCAAGTTCGCACCGACGGCGCACCTGGCCTCGGCCATCATCAACTGGGCGCCGTACTACGCCAAGGCCATCAAGGAAACGCTGGACGGCAGCTGGAAGGGCAACACCGCCACCTGGTGGGGCGTGAAGGAAGGCGCCAACGACATCGTCTCGATCAGCGACCAGGTGCCGCAAGACGTCAAGGACCTGGTGGCCAAGACCAAGGCCGGCATGGCGGACGGCTCGTTCAGCGTCTTCAAGGGTCCGCTGGCCGACAACACCGGCAAAGAGGTCTTGAAGAAAGACGAGGTCGCCGACGACAAGCTGCTCGGCGGTCTGAACTTCTACGTCAAGGGCGTCGAAGGCAAAGTGCCGGGCGGCAAGTAAGTTTTTGCGAGCTGGTGTACGGTTGGGCCCACGCTGACCGTGCGCGGCCAAACTCCAAAGGCCGCCTTGGCGGCCTTTCCCGTTTTGGTGAGTCACCCACATGATCGATCAGACCTTCTGGCACCCGGTGGCCGAAAGCGCGGCCGTGGCAGGCGCTGCGCCGCTGGCAGCGCGCTTGCTCGGCCAGGACGTGGTGCTGTGGCGCGACGCCGCCGGGCAGGCCCATGTCTTTGCCGACCGCTGCCCGCACCGCGGCACGCGCCTGTCGCTGGGCCGCGTGGTGCACGCAGAGGGCAAGTCCACGCTCGAATGCGCTTACCACGGCTGGCAATTCGAGCGCCAGGGCCTGTGCGTGCTGACGCCGTCGCTGCCCTCGTTCGCGCCGCCGGCCTCGCACCGTGCCTGCCGCTACGAGTCGCACGAAGCCTATGGCCTGGTGTGGGCGCGGCTGTTGACCAGCGACAGCGCGCTGCCGCTGTTCGAAGCCGAGTCCGACGCGCGGCTGCGCAAGCTGCTGTGCGGCCCCTACGACGTGAAGACCAGCGCGCCGCGCGTGGTCGAGAACTTTCTCGACCTGTCGCACTTCGGCTTCGTGCACGACGGCGTGCTGGGCGACCGCGACCACCTGCTCATGCCGCACTACCGTGTCGAGACCACCGCCCACGGCTTCGTCACCAACGGCTGCCAGGCCTGGCAGCCGCAAAGCAACCGCTTGGCCGCCGAAGGCATGCTGGTCGACTACCACTACGAGCTGACCGCGCCGTTCAGCGCGGTGCTGAGCAAGCTGCCGCAGGGACAGGACGGGTACGAGGATGTGATCGGCTTGTTCGTCTGCCCGATCGACCCCGAGTTCAGCCGCGTGTGGTTCCGCCTGGCCATCACCGACTTCCAGTCGAGCGACGCAGCGCTGCGCGCCTTCCAGGACGAGATCATTGCGGCCGACCTGGTGATCCTCGAATCGCAATCGCCCAAG
>DASQOS010000167.1:0-2892 GCA_035644375.1 Rhizobacter sp. | reverse complement strand
CCACCGCCTGGCCGGTGGCGTCGAACACCGGGGCGGCAAAACAGTACACGCCCTGGCGCACGCCTTCGTCGTCGATGCTGTAGCCGCGCTCGCGCGTCAGCGCCAGTTCGCGCAGCAGTTCGCTGCGCCGCATGGCCGGCAGGTTCATGTAGGGCGGCAGGTGCGCGCCGGGGTAAAGGCGCTTGACGCGCGCCTCTTCGTGAAAGGCGAGCATGGCGCGGCCGGTGGCGGCGCGATGCGCCGGCAAGCGCATGCCGACGCTGAAACTCAAGCCCAACGGATGCATGCCATGGCGCGCGGCCACGTAGACCACGTCGGTGCCGTCGAGCACCGACAGGATCACCGTCTCTTGTGGCGACGCATCGAACGATGCCCACAACGCCGCGAACTCCTGCGCCGGACTGGTGTGCGCGGCGAACGCGTTGGCCAACCCCATGACGCGCGGCCCGATGAAGTAGCTGCCATCGTCATGGCGGCGCAGATAACCCAGCGCGCTCAGCGTGCTGCACAGGCCGTGCACGCTGCTCTTGGGCAAGCGCAAGCGGGTAGCCAGGTGGGCCAGGCTCATCGCTTCGTGCTGCTTTTCCAGCAGGTCGAGCAGCGCCAGCGCCCGCACCACGGCAGGCACCATGGCGGCTTGCGGTTTGCCCCCGGCGGCGGCGCGCGGCACAGCGAACGGAGAAGCGTCGAGTTGCAGCATGACGGGCAGGTGATGCAGGGACGTGTCGACAAAAAAGAAAAAAGCAGCGTGGACAAGACGTTCAACCGGTTGAACGTGATTCGACAGATCGAACAACTCAAAACAGTCTAGGAGCCGGCGGCCGGCGGTAAAGGTCCGCGGCGGCAAACTTCGGGAAAGTCCGCTGAGGGTTTGCGCGAGCGCCTGCCCATGCTGCGTTCAAATTTTTGAATGGTCACAACAAGCTTGGTGAAACGACGTTCTTCAAGGGGTCTCTACAGTGCGGGGCTTAAGCTCAGCGAACTGTCGTCGACAAAACCGCCCCCCCATGAACACACACGCCGGCCGTTATGGCCTCATCGCGATCACCCTGCACTGGGTGCTGGCACTGGCCATCGTCACCTCGTTCTCGGTGGGTCTGTACATGAGCGACCTGCCGTTTTCGCCATTGCAGCTCAAGCTCTTCAACTGGCACAAATGGGCTGGCGTCAGCATCTTGACGCTGTCGGCGCTGCGCTTGCTGTGGCGGCTGACGCACCGTCCGCCGCCCGACCTGCCGGCGCCGGCCTGGCAGCAACTCGCAGCCCACGCCACCCACACCCTGCTGTACCTGTTGTTCTTCGCGGTACCGCTGGTCGGCTGGGCTTACAGCTCGGCCGCCGGGTTTCCGATCGTGCTGTACGGCGTGCTGCCGCTGCCCGATTTCGTGTCGCCGAACAAGGCGCTGGCCGAAACCATCAAGCCCTGGCACGGCTACCTGGCCTACACGCTGGCTGCGCTGGTGGTGATGCACGTGGCCGCGGCCTTGAAACACCAGTTCGTCGACCGCGACGGGCTGATCACGCGCATGTGGCCCGCAGGCCGCTGATGCAGACCGATAGCCTCAGCTCTCACTCTTGTTCAAAGGACGCCGCATGAAAAACCCACTCGCCCGCAACACGCTTGCTGCCTTTGCATTCAGCCTGGCCGTCGCCCTGCCTGCGGTGGCCCAGCAAAAGCTGGTGCCGGCGCAGAGCGAGATCGCCTTCACCAGCAAGCAGATGGGCGTGCCGGTGGACGGCAGGTTCCGCAAGTTCGACGCGCAAGTGGCGTTCGACCCGAAGAAGCCCGAAGCGGCCAAGATCGGTTTCACGATCGATCTGGCCAGCGTGTCGCTGGGCTCGGTCGAGTCGGAGGCCGAATTGGTCAAGCCCGACTGGTTCAACACCAAGGCGTTTCCGCAGGCGATCTTCCAGTCCAGCGCCGTCAAGGCGCTGGGCGGCGGCAAGTTTGAAGTCAAAGGCAAGTTGACTATCAAGGGTGCCAGCCGCGATGTCACGGTGCCGGCGGCCCTGACGCAGACCGGTGCCAACACCGTCGCCAGCGGCAGCTTCGTCTTGAAACGGCTGGAATTCAAGATCGGCGACGGCGACTGGAAAGACACCTCGATGGTGGCTGACGACGTGCAAGTGAAATTCAAGCTGACGCTCACCGGCGTGGCGGCGCTGTAAGCCCTCTGCTCGTCTTTTTTTCTGCACCCCCTTTTTTCAATCGGACAGGATTCGCCATGCACTCGATTCGCACCCTCATCGCCAGCGCCGTCCTCGCGGCCACCGGCCTGGCCCATGCCGACAGCAGCACCTATGCGTTGGACCCGTCGCACACCTTCGTGACCTTCGAAGCCAAGCACTTCGGCACCAGCACGTTTCGCGGTCGCTTCGACAAGAAGAAAGGCAGCGTGACGTTGGACAAGGCGGCCAAGACGGGCAGTGTCAAGGTCACGATCGACCCGGCGTCGGTCAGCACCGGCGTGGGCGCGCTCGACAACGACCTGAAGAGCAAGGACTTCTTCAACGCCGCGGAATTCCCGGCTGTCGAGTTCGCCGCCAGCAAGTTCAGCTTCGACGGCAGCAAGGTGAAGACCGTGGAAGGCACGCTGACGCTGCTGGGCAAGACCTTGCCGATCACCTTGAACGCGACGAATTTCAACTGCTACGAAAGCCCGTTGCTGAAGCGCGAAGTGTGTGGTGGCGACTTCGAGACCACTCTCCAGCGCAGCCAGTGGGGCATGGGTTACTTGGCGCCGACCACCGTGGCCGACAACATCCGCCTGCTGATCCAGGTCGAAGCCATTAAACAGTAGCCCCCACGTCGCTTCGCTCCTGCCCCCCGAGGGGGCGCCTCGTCTGAGCCCGGGAAACCCGTGCTCGCCGAGTTGCTTGATGGGGCACTTC
>DASQOS010000166.1:0-3068 GCA_035644375.1 Rhizobacter sp. | reverse complement strand
ACTCCCAGGTGCAGGAGTTTCTGGACTGGAGCAGCAGCCATGCACTGACCGGCCGTGCCGGCGCGCCGTGGTTCTTGCAGGACGTGGATGCGCACAGCCGGCTCGACCGCATGGAGCAGGGGCTGCGCTCGTGCACGCTGTGGCTCTGGCTGGACCTGCGTTTCCCCGGCGCCTATGGCCGTGTCGACGAAGTGATCGCACTGCGCAGCCAGCTCAACGACGGCATCGAGCGCCAGCTCAAGGGCAAGCGCCCGCTGGCGCAGACACGCCACCGCGGCCGGCGCTGACGGCAGGGCGCCTGCCCGGACCGTCGGCTCGGCCGACCCGGCACCGAGGCGTGTTCCAATTCAGGGCGCATGGAATGATCTGCGGCGGTTGTTGCCGCAGGCCGATCCAGATCAACTTTTCTTGTCTGCACCTTTCGACATGAACCCGACCGAAACCGCAGCTCCAGATAGCGCCGCGACGCCCACTGCCGATGCCGTGGAGCCGCCCGCGCCCCAGCCGGCGGCCGAGCCGGTCTCTGCGGCCGAGCCCGCAGCCGCGCCGGCAGCCCGGCCCGAGATGAGCCCTGCCGACTGCGTCCAGCAGCTCAGACAGCGCTGGCCGGCGCTGTTTTCCGGGCCGCCCAAACCGCTCAAGCTGCGCATCCATGTCGACATTCAGGAACGCGCGCCCGGTGTCTTTCCGCGCCAGGCGCTGACCTTCTTCTTCAGGCGCCACACCGCCACCACGGCGTACCTGCTGGCCATGTCCCGGGGCAAGCTGCGTTTCGACCTGGACGGCCAGCCCAGCGGCGAGATCACCGACGAGAACCGCAAGGTCGCCAGCGAAGAACTGGCGCGCCGCAACGCCAGCCAGGAGTCGCGCCGCGCGCTCGAAGCACAGCAACGGCGCAACCGCGCCGGCTTGCTGTACGACTACGAGCGCACGACGCTGACGCGTGCGAACTTCTGCGTGCTCAAGGGCGTGGCGGTCGAAGAGCTCGACGGCCTGCTGGCCATCGCGCGCGAAGAAGCCGCACAACAGCCGCCGTCCAGGGAACACGACGCGCCGGCACGGCGGCCGCCGCAGCGCGAGGCAGGTGAAGCTGCTCGCGAAGGCCCTCACCACGGCCAGCGTCCGCCGCGCGGACCGGCCAACGGCCGGCGCCGCTAGCCCGACAGACTAGGCAACGCCCTCACAGCGTTGCTGTGGGGGGCGTTCACCGTGACGAATATTTCGTCCGCACATAGACACCAACGCGCCCGGGGCAGTCGCGGCCCGACGGTCGCTTGTGCGGGTTCAACGTGCCGTCCATCGACTTTCTCTGGAAGGTCTTGCCACAGACCGTGCAGCGATAGACGTCTGTCGGACCGTTGCTGCGCGTCGTTGTCGTGCGGCCGAGCCTCGGGACTCGCGCGCCCCACGGCTCTGCGCGTTCGCTGCTCGGGCGCGATGCTGCCGGAGCGATAGCCAGCGGCCCGTCAGTCGAGAGTTCCACGAGATATCGCGGTGCGAACGATTGTCCGGTGACGGACGGTCCTGTATCTTGTCAACGCGTAGGACCGGTGCTGGCCGGAATCGGTGCGGATGGAGTGCAGCACGAAGTTTGGGCTTGCGGGGACCCGGCCTTCCGCGTCCGGTCTTCTGCCTCCCACGCTCCTACCCCAGGGGCGGCGACCAGGATGTCTGGAGCCTGTGCGACATCTGCCCAAGGCACGCCGTTTGCCAAGCAAAAGCCCGATGGAGCTCTTTGCAACAAACCGAGGCGACGCCGATCCGGTGGCCGTGGGGGGTCACCGGGTGATGCAGCAGGTGCGCGACCACGCCGTGTTCTTGCTGGACCGGCGCGGCCGCGCCGCCAGCTGGAACGAGGGCGTGCGCCACATTTTCGGCTGGGACGAACACGACTGGCTGGGCCAGCCCCTGCACGTGATCTTCACGCCGGAAGACGTGGCGGCGAATGCGCCTGCGCTGGAGCTGCAGCAGGCGAGCGACAGCGGCCGTGCGGACGACACGCGCTGGATGCTGCGCAAGAACGGCGAGCGTTTCTTCGCCGTGGGCGCGGTGACGCGCATCGTCGACGACCGCGGCCGGCTGGCCGGGTTCCTGAAAGTCTTGCGCGACTGCACCGAGAGCCAACGCGCCGACGAGGAGCGCGAGCGGCTGCTGGCCGCGGAGCGCCTGGCGCGGGCCGAAGCCGAACGCCAGGCGGCGGCGCTGGCCACGGCGCTCGACGCCATGCCCGACGCGGTCTACATCGGCACCGCCGACGGCATCACGCGCTGCAACGCGCCGGCGCTGACGATGCTGGGGGCGGCGTCCGTGCAAGATTTGCAGCAGCGCAGGGACGAACTGGGCCGCAAGTTCCGCGTGCGCTACGAACGCGACGGCCCGCTGGTCGAGCCCGACGACCTGCCCTTTGCACGCGCGCTGCGCGGCGAAACGGCAGTGCTCGAAACCTGGGCCACCAAGGCCGACACCGGCGAAGACGTGTTGATCCGCGGCACCGCGGCGCCGATCGTCGTGGATGGCGAGGTGGTCGGCGCACTGGCGGTCAACAGCGACCTGACACAACGTCTTCAGTTCGAGCAGGACCGCCACAAGCTCAAGCAGGTCGAGACCGCGCTGCACGAACGCGATCAGGAGTTCCAGGCGCTGGTCGATGGCGTGCGCGAGTACGCGATCTTCACGGTCGACGTCGAGGGCAAGATTTCTTCGTGGCACGAAGGCGCCGCCCGGATGAAGGGCTACAGCGCCGAAGAGGCCATCGGCATGCCGTTCGCGCAGCTGTTCATGCAAGCCGACCGCGACACCGGGCTGCCGCAGCAAGAAATGGCGGCGGCGGCGCGCACCGGCGAATACCAGGGCGAGGGCCTGCGCCTGCGCAAGAACGGCGAGACCTTCGATGCCGGCTTCGTGCTGACGGCGCTGCGCGATCCGCTGGGCAAGCTGCTCGGCTACCTCAAGCTCACGCAGGACATCAGTGCGCGCAAACGCCAGGAGCGCGAGCGCGAAAAGATGCTGCTCAGCGCCCAGGCCGCCCGCACCGAGGCCGAGCGTGCCAACCTGTTCAAGGACGATTT
>DASQOS010000165.1:0-2617 GCA_035644375.1 Rhizobacter sp. | reverse complement strand
GAGCTGGGCCAGCACGGTGTCGATGCAGGCGCGCGGTGCGGCGCCGTTGGTTTCGCGCCAGGGCGCCAACGCATCCTCGATGCGGTGCGCGCTTTCGGCGATCTCCGGCTGTTTGACGACGCGTGCCGCTCCCTTCAGCGTGTGTGCCAGGCGCAGAAGCCGCGGCACCAGTTCGGCCGCGCCGACGCCTTTTTCCAGGTCGAGCGCACTTTTTCCGAGTTGCTCCAGCAGCTCGCGCGCTTCGACACGGAAATACTTGTAGGCGTCCTTGGCCATGCTGCTCTCTGTCAGGCTGCCGCCGCCTGGGGTCGAACCAGCCGCAGCAAGTCCCGGGACAGACTCGCCAACTGAGAAACGGTTTCCAGCGTCTGCCCCGCGCTGACCTCGGTCTCGCGCGTGGTCTGGGCGACGTTGGCGGTGGCCACGTTGACCTGCTCGACGGCACTGGTTTGCTGCTTGGTCGACAGCTCGATCTCGCGTGCCGCTTCGGTGGTGGCCGCAACCAGCCCGGCGATTTGCTTGAAGGCCACCGCCACGTCGGCGAACTGCCGCGAGCCCGTGTCCACCGCCTTGGAGCCGGTCTCGGTGGACATCACCGTGGTGTTGACCGCGCTGCGCACGTCGTCGATCAGGGTGCGGATTTCCTTGGTCGAGCCGGCGACGCGGTCGGCCAGTTCGCGGATCTCGTCGGCCACCACGGCAAAACGTTTGCCCGCGTCGCCCGCGCCGGCGGCTTCGATGGTGGCGTTGATGGCCAGGATGTTGGTCTGCTCGGCCAGCTCCGAGACGATGTCGAGCACGGCGCCGATCTGCTGCGACTTCTTGCCCAGATCGAGCATGTGGTTCACCACCAGATCGACCTGGCGGCGGATGCTGGCGATCGACTCGTGCGCCTGTTCGACAGTGGCTTCGCCGTTGCGCGCTGCGCTCACCGTTTGCTGCGCGATCTGCGCCACGCGCTGCGCACTTTCGGCGATCTGGCGCGAGGTGGCCAGCAGCTCGCTGATGGTGGTGGTGATCTCGCTCATCGCGGTCGCCTGCTCCTTGGCACCGGTGGCCTGCTGGTTGGCGGCGGCCTGCAACTCGGCCGACGAGCTCTGCACATGCCCGACGGCGGTGCCGATCTGGCGCCCGAGGGCGCGTGCCAGCAAAAGGGCCACCAGCGCCGCGACGGCAACCGCGGCCACGGCCACGAGCAGCACCAGCCTGACCGCCGACGATGCGTTGTCGGTCCCCGCTTGTTGGGCCTCGTTGACCAGCCGTTCCTCGTGAGCGACGAACGCGTTGATACCCGCGTCCAGCTGTTTGCGCGCCGGCAAGACCTGCTCAGTGAAAGCCCGGCTCACCACCTCGATGGTTGCGGCCGTGCGGCGCAGCGCGACCACCCGTTCGATCACGCTTCGGTACTCGGTTTCGAGACGCTCGACGGTCGCAATCATTTGACGCCCCTGGTCGGTTGCGACATTGCGTTTCAGCCGCTCCACGATGCTAGAGACTTGAAGGTTGGTTTCTCTCAGCTGGTCCACAAACCGTTCTTCGCTGGTGAGCAAAAAGCCACGGAACTCTGCTGCGTTTTCGTCGCTGCGGCCGTTCAGGCGCTCGGCGTCCAGCAGCAGCTGGCCGTCGACCGTGATGATGCGGTCTTTGCTCGCCACGACAGACTGCAGCGTGTGTACCGAAATGGCGCCGATCACGATGGTGAGCGCGACGATCGCAGCGAAGCCTGCGCTGATTTTTTGGCCGAAAGTCCAGTGTTGAATCATCGTCGTCACTCCAGTGGTGGTGGGACAAGGCCATGAGCCCGCAGCTCGATGGCTTGGAGAATGGAGGCCAGGTCCACGATCGGGCGCAGCCCGCCTGCCGCCGATGCCAGCCCGCGCAGATGCGGCCGCGCTGCGGCGCTGTGTTCGGGCTGTGCAATGTCTTCTGGCGCCAGGCGCAGGTAGCCGTCGAAGCTGTCGAACGCCAGCGCAAATGCACCGGCGGCCGCGATCACCAGCCAGCGGGGTGATGCTGCGCCGGGATCGCCGAGCAGCACGCTCAGGTCATACACCGGCACGACGCTGCGGCGAAAGCCCGCGATGCCGAGGAAGGCCGGCACGCTTTGCGGCAGGCGTGTGAGTTTCTTGTCGGCGAACAGCCCGGCGATCTCGGCCAGGCGCAGCGCATAAGGCTGCTCGCCCAGGCGGATCGCCAGCAAATCCACCGGCGCCGCGCTTGGGGCCCGTGGCGGCGCGGCGAAGGAGCGGTCGAAATCGCTTCGCAGCTGGGCCGCCCGCTGGGAGACCATCGGTGTGACGTCTGCCCCTCGGCCGACGGGTACGTCGGCCGATCCCCCGAGGGGATGCGGGCCGGCTTGGGAGCGGCCCGGCGCTCGGCCCGCGGGGATGTCTGCCCCTCGTCCGACGGGTACGTCGGCTGATCCCCCGAGGGGATGCGGGCCGGCTTGGGAGCGGCCCGGCGCTCGGCCCGCGCTCATTGGGCTGCCTCCAGTTCGGCGCGACACAAGGCCAGCAGCGTTTCGCGGTTGAAGCCGCCGCCGAACAGCAGCAGGCGCGAAGCATCCTCTTGCTGCAGCAGCGTGAGTGCCTGGCCGAGCTCGCGCCGCACGGTCTCG